>JBBREZ010000216.1:0-10908 GCA_038225095.1 Caldilineales bacterium | reverse complement strand
GCTAACTTTAGTTTGCTACCTAAACGGCTCCAGGACGAACAAAATGCCGTGCTTAACTGGAGCTACCGCTCTAATTCGCCGCTCTACCTGGGCCCTTGTGACAACCTAGCCAGTGTAGCTCAGGGCTTATTTGGTAAATTTGTGAAGAGTGTCACCATTCAGACGGCGACCAGTACACGAACCGTGGCTGTGATTGATAATCCGCCTCAGGTTCAAGTGAATAAAACGACGGCTAGCACGCCAATCTCAAAAACGGTAGACGCTACGCAGACGCCAGAGAACATAGAGAAAAGCACCGTTGCGCTTTTGGTTGTCACGCCTACACCCATGCCCATAGCCACTGCGCCCGTTGTGCCCACCCCTTCGGCGCCCATCCCGGTCGCAACCCTATTGCCGACCTTAGAGCCATCGGTTAACAATCCGGCTCAACCGCTAAGGCAACCGAGCAGCTATGCCGTTGTCGCTGTCATTAATGATGCTAGCTGTTCGGGTAACTATATCCTGGGCGAGGTGCAGAATGCCGACGGTACGCCCGCGGCGGGCGTGCGTGTCTTTTTCGAAGATCAGTGGGGCAATCGCGGTGAATCTGTCACCAAGCGTGGCACAACCGATTATGGTCGGTATGATTTCCCCGTTGGCCTAGACGCACCACGCGCTATTAACGTAAGCATTGTCGATAGCGCTGGCAATTCCTTAAGTTCAACCGTGGTTGTCCAACATCGCCAAGGCGCTAACAGTGACGCCCCTTGCCATCATTTGATTTGGCGTGCGCAGTAAAATCTTTATAGCCCCACACCGATGAATATCATATAATACAAAGGTCGGCGTCCAGACAGCGCCGGCCTTTCTTTACAATCGAACCTTTTATCCGCTCTAGACGTTTTAGGGCTACTCGATAAATGGGTGACAATTCCCTGGCGTAGCTAAAATGTAGACACATCGTACAAGTCAAATTAGGTGGATTATGCGTATTTTAAAAGCACATCGCTCAGCGCTTGCAGATTCTACACGGCAAAAGCTTAATTTAAGACTGGTCATAGCCGCATTATTGATATTGGCGACAGCAATGAGTGCCTGTGGCAGCCCGAATCAGGCCGTTAATAAGCTGATGCCGCCTAGCTCTGTGCTAGGGCCGCGCACCGCGTCCGACCCGCAGACGGCGGTTGAAGCCTATTTACAACAGTATCAACCTGGACCGCTACCCCGTCTTTTTCAAACTACGCGAATTTACGACCGGCATGGCGTGTTGCTGGCTGAACTTTACGAAGAAGGCCGGCGCACCTGGGCCAAATTTGACCAAATTTCACCGTACCTGATTGACGCAACGGTGGCGACTGAGGATGCTTCTTTTTATGCGAACAATGGTGTTGACCCGGTTCGTATTGTGACGGCGATTTTGCGTAATGCGAAAAACCGCCAAGTGACATCCGGGGCCAGCACGATTACGATGCAGTTGGTGCGCAATCTTTTCCTGGGTGCCGACAAACGCTACGATCAGTCGCTTGATCGTAAGCTGTTGGAGGCCGGGCTGGCCCAAGAATTGACTGGGCTTTACAGCAAAAATGAATTGCTGGAGATGTATCTGAATTTGATCAACTATGGCAATGCCACGTACGGGCCGGAAGCCGCCGCTCAACTTTATTTTGGTAAATCTGCCCACGACCTTACGCTGGCCGAAGCCACGCTGCTCGCCGGCATTCCGCAACAGCCGGCCAATCTCAACCCTTTTCAGAACTTCGCCGCCGTCAAACAACGGCAACACACGGTGTTGGGTTTAATGGTGCGCCACGCCAAACTCAGTCAACCAGCAGCCGATGCTGTCTTTGCCCAGGTGATTGTGCTCCGCAAAGCTAGCGAACCAGGCGTGACTACACCGCCTACTCTGGCGCCGCACTTTGTCCAATATGTAATTGAGACATTGGATGCCCGTTTAGGCCAAGGCTACACCCGGCGCGCTGGGCTTAACATTCGTACAACGCTGGACCTTACCCTGCAAAAGCTAGCCCAGCAAACTGTGACGCAGAGCGTCGCCGCCTTACGGCCTCAATTTGACCTGAGTAACGCCGCGTTGGTGGCTATGCGCCCCAACAGTGGAGAAATTTTGGCGATGGTCGGCAGCGCCGATTTTTATAATGAAGCAATTTCTGGTCAGGTCAATGTGACCGTGCGTTTGCGTCAACCGGGGAGCGCCATCAAACCTGTGCTCTATGCCACCGCCATCAGTGATACGCTGGTAAGCCCGGCCACGGTGCTATGGGACGTGCCCGTGACCTATGCGGATGCTGGCGGTAAGAATTATGAGCCGCACAATTATGATAACAAATTCCACGGTCCGGTGACGGTGCGCACGGCGTTGGCTAACAGCTATAACGTGCCCACCGTCAAGTTGCTGGACGCGCTGGGGATCCCGCGCATGTTGGAAAGCGCCAACGCGATGGGCATCCATAGCTTGAAGCAAGGGCGCGAATTTTATGGCTTAAGTCTCACCTTGGGCGGTGGCGAAGTAACCCTGCTTGATCTGACCACGGCTTATCACACACTGGCGAGTGGCGGCCAATATTGGCCCTCTAATCCGATTTTGTCAATCACGAATAGTCAGAATCAACCGATCAACCAGGGAAATCAAATACAACCGGCGCAAGTCATCGACCCGGCTGCCGCCTTCTTGGTGACGGATATTCTGAGTGATAATCAAGCCCGCACACCAGCTTTTGGCCCTAATAGTGTGCTCAAATTGAGCCGGCCAGCTGCCGTCAAAACTGGCACGACCACCGATTTCCGTGACAACTGGACGCTTGGGTACACCCGTTATTTGGTGGCGGGGGTGTGGGCTGGCAACAATGATGGCCACCCCATGCAACATACGAGCGGCGTTACGGGCGCAGCGCCGATCTGGCATAATTTTATGGAAGCCGTGCTCAAGGATACCGCCTTGCTCGCCCTATTAAATGCCCCGGCTGACGAGAATGCCTGGCAATTTACACCACCGTCGGGCGTGGAGCAACGGCCAGATTGTCCGCCAGGCGTGGTTTGTCACACCGCTGGCGAATATTTCACGCAGCGTTGGCTACAGGTTAGCGGCGAGGCTGGTCCGCTAGCCGACAGTGTTGACGTAATCCCCACGGCGCCGGTCTATGTTCAGCAAAATGGTAAAACCCGCAGCGCTGGTTTTTGTACATTGGCGCAAGCGGCCAGCCACCGCATGCTAAAGCTGCCCCATGGTCTGGGCTTGCCCAATGGGACCAGGCTGACTGAGTTAATGACAGAAACTGAGCCCATCAGTGTCACGCAGGTTATGACTGATCCTGCCGCCTTGGCGAAGCTTGCACAGGAGCAACGTCAGGTCATGGCTTGGAGTATTCGCTATTCATCGCCGGTTAATTTGGGCCCTTGTGATGATTTGCAGCATCGTGCACTCCAGGTGCTGGCCTTGCATCCGCAAGCCGGGGATGCTGGCCTGCGGGTGCTGATCGATCTGGCCGCCGCTGGTAATCCAGACGTTGCCGCCGCACCTACGGCGGGTGCGCTTGATGTGGCCGTGATCGCTCCGGTGCCGTCGTCTACAATACCGGTGGATCTGCATACCGGCACTTATATTCTGAAGCCGCCCATTGTTAATGACACAAATTGCCCCGGTGCGTATGTAATGGGGCGCATTGTAAACTGGGTTGGCGCGCCCGTGGCGGGTGTTCATGTGCACCTACACGACGAGTGGGGCAACCAGGCCGACGCCATTAGTAAGAATGGCACGGGCGATTACGGTTCGTTTGACTTTCCGGTGGCGTCCAATGCACCACATCAACTCTATTTAACCGTGATCGATGGTGCCGGGAACCTCGTGAGCCCAACATTTACGATTCAACATAAACAAGGCGGGGCTGGCGATGCGCCATGCCATCATGTCGTCTTGCAAGGTGGCTGATGATCATGGCTTTCACGCCCTGTTTTTTGGATAAGTTCTAGACGTATGAAGATAACGCTTAAACAGTTGGCGCTCATCCTGATTGCGCTGAGCGCCGTGACGATCTCGCTATTGCCGGGCGTTTCGTTGCGACTACCCGCTGTGTTGGCGCAAGACCAGGCTACGTCTACCATCACCTGGACGCCAACCCCAACTAGGAATCCCACCGTGACTGGTCCGCCTCCGACCCCGACTTGGACGCCCACCGGCACACCACCCACGGCCACCTGGACCCCTACCGTAACTGGCACGCCACCGACCCCGACTTGGACACCCACTGGCACGCCACCCACGGCCACCTGGACGCCAACCCCAACTTGGACGCCCACCGTGACCGGTACACCACCGACCCCGACTTGGACGCCCACTGGCACGCCACCCACGGCGACCTGGACGCCAACCTTCGGTACACCAACCTGGACACCTACGGTAACGCCTTTTGGCACGCCTGCGCCCACGCCGACCAAACCAATTCGCGTGGTGAATGAGATCGTTGAACCTAAAGCTGGCAATGCCGTGGCTGGTGTGGTCTCGATCCAAGGCACAGCATTGCTTGACTCTTATCTAAAGTATGATATCCACATTGCCGTTGCCGGCGGCGACACGTGGCATTGGTTGATTACCAGCTATGAAGTTGTCCATGACGGCGAATTATACCGGCTCAATACGCGACAATTTCTCGATGGCTTTTACGATTTGCGGATGCGCGCCATCCGCGAAGACGGTAATTATTCCGAGACATTTTTGCGCCATATGGAAATCCGCAACGCAAATCCACCGACGCCAACGCCTTTGCGGAATGCACAAGGCACGTTGCTGCCCACCCAGCCCCCTTCGCCAATTCTATTGGTGGCCACGCCGACACCGACAACGAAGCCTGAACTGCTCAGCAATCATCCGAATGGTCAAGGGATTTTTGGCCCGCAAAATGGGGATGTCTTGCAGGGCGTTGTTGATATTATTGGGACGGTCAATGGCTCTGGTGCGAATTCCTTTGTCCGTTATGAGCTGGCCATTTCAAACGCAGGCCAAGCGAATTGGACTTGGCTTTATGGTAATGAGGAACAATTTTGGCAAGAGAGCGTTTATCAACTAGATACAACGCGCTTAGTCGACGGCTTTTATGATTTGCGGCTGCGAATTGTTTATCGGGACAGTAATTACAATGAATATTTTGTGCGTAACTTACGCATTGCCAATCACACCTATGTCGCGCCGGTACAACGGATGCCCACGCCCACACCTATGCTGGGCATCTTCATCCCTGCTTCGAACGCGGTTATCGGTGGCATTGTGGAAGTGCGCGGCGTGGCTATGATCAACAATTTTCTGCGCTGGGAATTGTCTATGGCACCCAGCGGTTTGGATCAATGGTCAATTTTAGTCAAAAGCAATACGCCGGTAGCCGGCCTGCTTACCCGTTTAGATCTGCGGAATTTACCTTTTGCCGTTTATGATTTGCGTCTACGGGTCATCAGTAGCGATAATCAATACCAGGACTATTTCTCACGCCAATTACAAGTGGCAGCACCAACACCAACGTTTACGCCGGCCATCACCACTACCCTCACCGTTACGGCGACATTGCCGCCCCAACCCTAGTCACGTTTAACCAACCGGTTGATGACACTGTTTGTTAAAAAGGTGCATCTGTACAACGGATGCAATTGACACTGGTTTGATAGATGAGCGTAGACGAAGGAGCAGCGATAAAGTGTGCTTTGCATAAGCTCAAAGTTGCTTTTGCTGAATTCAGACCGTATATATTCAAGTAGGCACAATTCACCATCGGGTTTGGTGCTAGCTGTGGATAAGAGTATAATAAGCAAGTTATGGCTCATATGATAATGGGAAGTCTTAATTCTGCCACCAATAAAATTGCATTGAGTGAAATTTTATTGGTCAGATTTCCATTGTTATAACGGTAGGCAAGCGCATGCCTTTGCTGCTATAATTGAGAAACGCCATACTGGTATGTGCTATTCGCTTGATCATCTATAACTCTGACTAAAGGGCTAATAGATTACGTCATAAAAATTTATCTAAACAAATCAATGAGATCCTAGACTTACAATTTTAACGATTCATGGGAGGACAATCAATGTCGAAATTAACCTTACAAAGAGTGATGACAGCGCTGCTCATCGCTGTTCTATTCACGCCATCGTTTGCTAAATTGGCAACCGCAGCCGATGAACTTGCCTCGGTTGCCCAACCGGTGCGGGCTAAACAAGTGAAAGGCACGATCGCTGGCGGCAAATTCGCTAAAATCTGGCTAGGGCTGGAGACAGAAACATTTGGTTCGCAAATTACCTTGACTAGCGAATGGGATCGAGATAATCCTTTACAAAATGGCGTTGGCTTTTTTATCTTAGATAATACAGGTCTCACCCGTGCCGAGTCCGGCGATGCATTAAATACCATTGCCTTAGGCGCTGGTAATGTCGTGGATGGCGCTAGCAATACATTGCGCGGGACGATTAATGCCGTTGGTCTGGCAAAATATACCGTCGTCGTTTATAACGACTCCAACACGGATGCCAACTTCACGCTGACTTCCACCGACGCCTTCATTGTTGATGATTCTAATCAGGTGCAGAATCCGAATGGCACAACGGCGGGAACCCCTGTCGCTGGCAGCACAACGGTGACGACGACCACGACAACGACGACAACTGCTGTCGCACGAACCGCAACTCCAGTCGCCGCAGTTGCTACAACCGCGCCTGCCGCAGCCACAGCTGTCATAACAGCGACCGTGGTAGCGCCGGTAGCAACGGGCAAGCCAGGCGTTGTGAAGGCCAAGGAATTGAGCGGTGATCTGCCAGAACAGAACGCGCAGCACTTCCTGGGTTTGGAACCGAGCGAGCGTGATGCAACCATTAGCTTGCGGTTGAGTTTTGACCCTCAGGATAGCACCGAATTAGCACGCCGGCTTAACTTCTGGGTGTTGGATCAAGCCGGTTTTACCCAATTCCAAGGTGGCGCCAATGCCAGTGATTTGGCGATTGCAGCGGGTAGCCGTGATGTAGATAGCCAGATTAACGAACGCGTCGCTCATTTCAAAGCGGCAGGATTTGGTCCATATACCGTGATTGTCTATAACAATTCGCGCGTTCCAGGCAGTTATTCATTAACGGTGGATGGCGCGCTTCTGGTCGATGATTCGGGGCAGACTAGAAACGCAAAGGCCACTAGAGCCATCAGCTCGACGGGCACAACGACAACGACGGTGGCAAGCACACCGGCGGCTACACCCGCCGCAACGGTTCAAGCCACCGGCGCACAAACGACGACAACCACGTCTACTCGCACCGCCAAACCAGGCAGCTCCTATACGGTAGTGTCCGGTGATACATTGGCGCTTATTGCGCGTGATGTTTATGGCGATTACAAGTTATATGAGCAACTGTGTGCATTTAACAAAGTCGCCAACTGCAATACAATCGAGGTCGGCCAGGTTGTGAAACTGCCAACTTTGGCTCAGATCAAAACGACGGCGACAATCGCCGCGGCAACGCCTACGAAGACAGCGGCTATACCAGTCGCCACACCCACCGTAGCCACATCGACCGCGGTGACAACAACCGCCGCCAAGCCGGTGGCTACGACCGTTGCTGTGACGAATACGGCTGCGGTTACGCCGACTGCCACCATCACCCGAACAGGATCGGTAACGACAACCGGCGCCACAACCGCAACGACAGGCACCCGCACGATTGTTGATACCCTTGTTGCCAATGGTGGTTTTAAGACGTTCGTGGCTGCTATGCAGGCCACTAATCTGCTCAACAGCTTAAAAGGGCCAGGCCCTTTTACTGT
The DNA here is from genome assembly GCA_038225095.1 of Caldilineales bacterium. Taxonomy (GTDB): domain Bacteria; phylum Chloroflexota; class Anaerolineae; order Caldilineales; family Caldilineaceae; genus JAPLGZ01. The sequence goes on along the minus strand of JBBREZ010000216.1, from coordinate 3,125 downwards.
TTTTGCCCCCACTGATACCGCCTTTGCTAGTTTGCCAGCCGGTGCGTTGCAACAGTTGATGGCCAATCCTACTGGTCAATTAACCGACATCGTGCGCTATCACGTGATTCCGAATAAACTGTTGGCGGCCGATCTGGCCGATAAGTCAGAGGCGGTCACGGTGCAAGGCAAATCAGTCAAGTTTGAAGTTAGCGGCAATACGATCAAGATCAACGGTGCCCAGATTATTACCAAGGATATTCAGGCTTCGAACGGCGTTATCCACGTGATTGCAACCGTGATCATTCCGCCCGCCGAGTAAGCTTGTAACACGCTTTTTCTAAGCGCTGTGTGCGCTTTACACGCAAACAAAACGACCATGCTTGCAAGCATGGTCGTTTTGTTTGCGTGTATCTACAGGCTGGTTAGTTGACGTACTCCCACGACTAAAGCTCGTGGGATTCTAGGGTCGAGCAGCGAATGCCGTCTTTCGATGGTCTTCTATCGCCTAACCTAAGAGAAGACGCCCCTTCTCTGTGTATGTTTAGAGCAGCGTTGAGATCGCGGTCATGAATAACACCACAACCAGCACAGACCCATTCGCGCTCAGATAGTTGCAACTCTTTATAGATATAACCGCAATCAAAACAAGTCTTAGAAGACGGCACCCAGCGATTCACCAGATGAACAACCTTACCTTTGGTCGAAGCCACATAATCCAAGATACCCATGAACTCGCTTCGGGCAAGGTCGCTAACTTTGCGCCCCCACAACGCTTGCATCCCCTTCATAGACAGGTCTTCAAAGAACAGTTGGTCGTACTGGTCGGTCAGCGTATGCGCCAGTTTGAAGAACCAATCACGACGCTTATTGACGACGGTCTGATAAATGCGCGTGACGATAGCTCTAGCCTTGCGCCAACCACCAGAGAACTTAACCTTGCGGGCAAGATGCTGTTGGGCTTGTTTCAATTCAGCCATCGCTTGACGAAAATACAACGGGCTGTCAATCGCCATGTTATCCGACGTGACCAAGAAGGTTTTCAAACCAAAGTCAAACCCTGCGCTGTTACCTGTCATGGGTTGATTGTTCGCGCCCAGAGGGCACCCGATTTCTTCTTGCACCACAAAGTACAGATAGAGATTACCGAGCGTGTCCCGTTTGATCGTGACGGTCTTGATGTCTGCGCCCAGGGGGCTCCCGATGTCACGCGACTTGCTGAACTTGTAGACCATGCCCTGAATGTAGATTCTGTTGCCGTCCAACAATTTCCAGCCCGCTTGTTTCAGCGTGAAGGACGTATAGCGCTTGACTTTCTTAAAGCCTGGGGGGCTGGTGCGCACCTTGCGCGTGAGGTTGCCAAAGTACCGTTTGTACGCCTTTTCGATGCGCTGGGTGATGTCTTGAATCGCCTGACTGCCCACCTTGCCCCAATACGCATACTTGGGCAACTTCTTCAATTGGGCAAGATGTTTCATCAAGACGTACATATTCAAGCCCTTGCCGGTCAACTTGTAGTAGCGCCGGTGCAGCCGGGTGCCCATTGGGCGCGCATGATTCCAGATAATACCGGCGATGTCGATTTGCTGATGCAAGTGCTTATTCTTTTTCGACCGATACAGCTTGAACTTGTACGTCTTGACGACTTGCATTTTGAATCCTGGTTAGTTCAGCGGTGGCGAGACGGTCAACGATGGCTATCATGCTCTCGCCTGTCTCAGCATAGATGCGCCGCAACTTGGTTAAGGTTCGTTGCCAAATACGCAACTGTGTATATTGTTCTGGCATGCCTGTATTGTATATCAATAATGACAATGTGTCAAATCGCGCAACGTGGATTATCAACGTCCCAAACCAGTAGGTTTGGCCGCATTCATCCCACGACTAAAGTCGGATTGGGCTTTCTGCGGGTAAGATCGTAATGCCCATCTATAATTTTTTACTGGATGAAATCCGCAAACTGGATAAAATCTTACGCCAAAACGCGTTCACACCAGCGTAAATTTTCATTCAATTGACCGTTGTTGATCAAAAGCTTGATATGGCTGATCCGTCGATAACGCGGCCCTTCGAACTCTTCAATTCGTAAATCTACCTTCTGGTAGGCTTCATATAACTCCTGGGCCCCACGCACTGCATCCCACTGTGGCTTAAAATCGGGCAGTACACGCGCGATCTTGCTGCTATCAACCCGATAGCAACGTTTGTCGGGCCCAGCGTCTTCCGCATATTCGATGCGACTGCCCGGCACCGTTTTAGCAACAATTTCAGCTAGTTCGCGAATACGATAATTTTCCTCAGGTCGCGCCACATTAAATGCTTGTTTGTGAACCAACTCGCGCGGGGCCTGGAGCACGGCCAAAAAGGCGCGCGCCATATCTTCCACGTGGACAAGCGGTCGCCACGGTGTGCCGTCGCTTTTGATGTGGACGCGCCCTGTGGTATAGGCCCAGGCGACCAGGTTGTTGAGCACAACATCGAAACGCAAACTAGGTGACACGCCATAGGCCGTGGCGCTACGCATAAAGGTAGGGCTGAAATAAGCATTTCGCCAATGTAGCTACATCTTGCTCCACACGCACTTTAGAGATGCCATAGGGGGTTACGGGGTTAAAAGGTGACGTTTCGTCGAGCCAATCGTCGCCAGCTGCGCCGTAATTGCTGCAAGATGAGGAAAAAATAAAACGCTCAACACCCACCCGTTTGGCCAACTCGGCCAGCCGCACCGAGGCCCGATGATTGATCACGTAGGTCAATTCCGGATTCAAATCGCTGAGCGGATCGTTCGACAAAGCTGCCAGGTGAATAATGGCCTGGAAACCATCCAGGTCGCGAGCGTTGACATCACGAATGTCCTTTTCGATCTCCCTGATGGGCAGTTTGGCGGCCAGGCGGCCAAAGGTGGAACCTCTATACAAATTCGTGTCCAAGCCAGCCACTTCATGGCCTGCGCCAATCAGGATAGGAACCATAACCGAGCCAACGTAGCCATTGTGGCCGGTGACTATACTTCACGAGGGCATAGATGATAATAAGGCAACGCGCTCAAAGGTTTGAAAATTGAGCGTGAGCAGAGAATCAAGCTCCGCTTTATAGGTGTCAGGTATCAGTGCAAGGCAGGTAGAAATCGCCTTCGTGAATGCGTT
>JBBREZ010000215.1:0-10912 GCA_038225095.1 Caldilineales bacterium | reverse complement strand
CGAAATCGGGTTGACCTTGGTCATGGTGACCCATGACGCCGAAAGCGCCGACCGCGCCGACCGCATCATCCGCTTGAAGGATGGCCACATCGTGCCCGATAATGAACTTAAACAGGGGAGTCGATTATGACCTTTCAATATGCTTGGCGCCTGGTGATGCGCAACCCGCGCCGCACCGGCACCTATCTCTTTGGCCTCGCCCTGGCGGTAGGGCTATTTGCCGGTATCTTGTTCTTTGTGGATGCCACGGCGCGCGCCATGACAGCTACTGCGCTGGCCCCCGTGAAACTGGACATTGTGGCGCACGGCATCAAACCCGATATCACCGTGGTCGATAAAGTCAGCGCGATCAAGGCGCAGCGCGGGATCAGCGCCGCCGAACCGGTGGTGGCCGCCGACTTTGCTTCGGCCGTGAAAGTGGGCGGTGGGCAGCCTTCCCCCACCGGACGTATGTTTGCCATCACGCCGTCGTACTTGCAAAGTTTTGATGTCGTCCACATCAGCCAAGGCAAGTTCGACCCGGCTGGCGTCCTGATCAGCGAAGCGATGGCGATTACCCAAAAGCTGCAAATAGGCGACTCCGTGCAGTTGACCTTTGTCGGCGTGACCAAGCCGCTTGTGCTGCCAGTAACAGGCATCGCCAATTTGGATGATGCAGGGCCGCTCTTTTCTAGCGCCAACGAAAGCGAGAATACGATTGTCGCCGATGCGGTCTTTGTGGATAGCGGCTGGTTCCAAACCCATTTGCAGGGCGCATTGGTCAAACACGCCATTGATCCGGCGACGGCTGCCCCGCTCCCCGGCGCGATTATTCTCGATTCACAAATCCATGTGAAGATTGACCGGAGTTTGTTACCCAATGACCCGACGTTGGCTGGCTTGCGCACGGACGCGCTGCGCCGCGAAGTCGAACGGCAGTTCTCGGGCCAACTCAAGGCGGTAGACAATCTCGCCGGTGCCTTCAAAACCTCCAGAGCCGATGTGCTCTCAGCGAAGATTCTCTTTATCTTCCTGGGGCTGCCCGGCGTGGCCTTGGCTGCTTACTTGGCCAAGTTTGCCGCCGAGTTGTTTGCCGACGCCCAACGGCGCGAGTTAGGCTTGCTGCGTACTCGCGGCGCAACGCCTGGTCAGGTGACTGGCATGATTGCCGTTACTTCGGTCTTGCTCGCCATCGGTGGATCGCTGTTAGGGCTACTCTTCGGCCTGTTGACGCTGCTGGTCAGCGCCGGGACGCAAGTCGCCAGCGCTTTCAATCCTTTCGCCGCCAGTTTTGATTGGGCTTCATTTGCCAATTCGGCCGGCATTGCCTTTCTAGCTGGGCTGCTGCTCACCTTCTTTGCTGCCTTCACCCCCAGTTTTGGGGCGATGCGTCGTGAGATCACCCAAGAGCGCCGTTCAGCCCGTAGAGTCGAAGCGCCCCCCTTCTGGAAGCGCGCCTGGCTCGATGTTGTTGCGCTGGTGGCCGCGGCCATCGTGCTCTTCGTCACACAATATAACGGCGGCTTCAAACCCTCCGCCACCGAAGCTGCCGCCGTGCAGCTTTCCTTCTACATCTTCCTCGCTCCCTTCCTGGCCTGGATCGGCGTGATCTTGCTGACCCTGCGTCTGGTCGATAGTGGATTGAGCCGGGCGTCAATCGGCATTGCCGCTGGGTTCCGTGCGCTGTTCGGTGACATCGGTGAAGTGGCCGGTAAGTCCGTTGCCCGCCGCGCCGCCCGCATCAGCGCCGCCATCGCTGTGATTGCCTTGACGCTCTCCTTTGGCGTGAGTCTCGCGCTTTTCCAACAGACTTATGCTACCGAGCGCCGGCTTGATACGCAGTACCTTGTCGGGGCCGACATTCGCTTTACACCCGCCTTGAACAGACCGCAAACCCCCGACTTTGCCAGAAAATTGCAAATCCCTGGCGTCAGCGGTGTCACCGCTGTTGCTCGCGACACACTGGCCTTGGTCGGCTGGGAGAAGAACACAGTTTATGGGATCGATCTTCCTTCGTTTCGTCAAGTGGCTTATCTGCCCGACAGCTTCTTTGTCGATGGCGCGGCGCAACGCACGATCAATGCCATGCGCGACCGCACGAATGACTACGCACCAGAGACCGCGCGACAGGTGCTCGATGCCCTGGCCGCAACGCCCAACGGGGTGATCATCTCGGTCGAACAGGCCCAAAAGTACAACATTCTGGTCGGCGATCCTGTGCTGATCCGGCTGTATAATCGGGTTAACGGCCAATACACGGACATCCAGGCGAAGGCTGTGGGGCTGTTCATCTACTTCCCCACCTCGGCGCAGGACTCGGACTTTATCCTCAATCGCGATTTTATGACCAAGCGTTCAGGTAACCCAGCGATGGACTACTTCCTGCTCAAAACGGATGGTCAAGCCGCGACGATCAAGGGGGTCTCCGACCGCTTGACCGCACAGTACAAAACGACCATGCCGGTGCGTGTGCTAAACACCGAGACGGTGGTCAAGACCGAATCGAGCTCACTAGCCTCGCTCAATTTGGGCGGGCTGGGCGCGATGGAGCGGCTCTACACTTTGCTGGTCACCTCGATGGGACTGGGCATCTTCCTATTGGCGATGATCAACGAGCGCCAGCGCGAGTTCGGTGCGATGCGTGCGCTGGGGGCCAATCTGGGTCATTTGCGCCGCTTCCTCTTCACCGAAGCGGCCACGATTGGCGGGTTGAGTTTGGTGATCGGCGCTGTGGTGGGCGTGGGGCTGGCCTACATGTTGGTGATGCTGCTGGGGGTGATCTTTACGATTCCGGCCCACGCATTGGCCTGGCCCGGACTAGAGTTGCTGACGTTAGCCGCGTTGGTGATCGCCGGTATGGTGATGAGTACATTCTTAAGTGCGCGACGATTGGCGACGCTCAAGGTGGTCGAGGCGCTGCGAGAGTTATAATGTGATCTCGCCATTTATCCTTCATAAGGATAAATGGGTTAGCGAAAATCTATTGATAGCGAACTTTTTACCAATTGACCTGTCGATCATGGCTGCGATGGGGGGCAAGCGCGCTATAATAGCCTGAACTTGGCTTTCACGAAGTAGGACCGTAAGGAAAAGCACAAAATGCGAGTTTTAGTGGTTGAAGATGAACCGCGTATGGCGAAACTGATCCGGCAAGGGCTGGAAGAGGAAGCCTACGCCGTGGACGTGATTGGCAATGGCGCCGAGGTGTTGGACTGGGTGCAAAGCACGACGTATGATCTGGTCTTATTAGATCTGATGCTGCCCGGTCTCGATGGTATGTCGGTTTGTCGGCAGTTACGCCGCCATGATTATACCATGCCGATTCTGATGCTGACGGCGCGCGGAACGCTGCCCGACAAAGTGCAAGGGTTAGATAGTGGCGCCGATGATTACCTGGTCAAACCTTTTGCGATTGAGGAATTGATGGCACGGTTGCGCGCCTTGGGGCGACGCGAGGGGCCCAGCAAACGTGCTGAACTTCAACTGGCAGATCTCACCTTGGACCCGATGACCAAGCGCGCGCGGCGGGGCGGCAAATTGATTGAGTTAACGGCCAAAGAGTACGCCATCCTCGAAACGTTGATGCGGCACGCCGATCAAATTCTCAGCCGCGACCAAATTATTGAGCATGTCTGGAACATGGATTTTACGGCGGAGTCAAAATTGATTGAGACTTATATCTACACGCTGCGCAAAAAAATCGACGATGGCTTTAGCCCGAAACTGATTCAGACGGCCCGTGGGTTAGGGTACCGGATTGGCGGCCATGAACCAGTGGCATAGCCTGCGCGCCCGTCTCGTGCTGTGGACAGTGGCGCTGGAAGCGATCTTGCTGTTTATCCTGGCGGTCGTGTTGGTCTTTGTCCTGCAAGACTTGCAAAATCGGCAGTTGAATGAAACGCTACGCCTGAGTGCTGCCCAATTAAATGCCGTCATTGATGTAAGCGGTGGGCAATTTGCGCTCGACCCGGTGGATGTAGCCGCCTTACACAGCCAGGGTATGCTGGTATGGGTGCTCACGCCGGATGGCAAAACGGTTAAAACGATAGGCGAGGCGGCCAATTTACCGGTGCCCACCGCGCTACCCAGCTTTGATCAGTTTGCCGATCTGACCCTGACCAATGGTGTACCCATGCGGCTCTTGGTCGTGCATTTTCAAGAAGCTGGGCAACCCTTGGGTGTATTGGTGCTGGCGTTGTCGTTGCATGCCAATCAGGTTTTTACGCGCCAGATCCTGCTCAGCCTGGGCATTGCGATCCCGGTCGTGCTGCTTTTATCCACGGTGGGCGGGTTCTTTTTGGCCGGGCGGGCGCTAACGCCGGTGACGACGATCACAGCAACGGCCCGCCAGATTAGTGCCGCCGATCTCAGCCAGCGTTTGCAGCTCGCTTTGCCGGATGATGAGATTGGACAGTTGGCCCATACGTTTAACGCCATGCTGGATCGGCTTGAGCGCGCCTTCCAACGCGAACGGCAATTGACCGCCGATGTTTCCCATGAATTGCGTACGCCGCTGGCTATGCTCAAGACGCAATTAAGCCTGGGGCGTTCTCGGCCACGCAATCAGAAAACGTTGCTGGCGATGATGGCCGATATGGAAGGCGACGTGGATCGCATGACGCGCCTGATCGAGCAGATGCTTATGTTGGCCTGGGTGGAGCAACGTCAATTGCCGGTGTTCACGTCAGTGTCGCTGGCTGATCTATTGACTGATTTGGTGGCCCAGTTGAATATACTTGCCGAGCAGCAAGCGGTGAAGTTGTCTTTGCATTTACCTACACAAACTAAGTTGCAAGTCGAAGGCGACGACGAATGTCTGCGCCAGGTCTTCGCCAATCTGCTCGAGAATGCAATCCGTTATACAGCCGCTGGGGGACAGGTAACAGTGCAGGCCGAATCCCAAAGTGCGCAAGTGGTTATCATAGTAGCAGATACCGGCATTGGAATTTCCCCTGAACATCTATCCCACTTATTTGAGCGTTTTTATCGCGTCGATAGCGCTCGTACGCGTGATACGGGTGGTTTTGGTCTTGGGTTGGCGATTGCGCAAGGGATTGTGCAGATGCATCATGGGTACATCGCTGTACGAAGTACACCCAAGCATGGCACGACCTTTGCTGTCACCTTACCCGTGCAACAACGCTGTTCCTCGGTGCATACCTAATACACCTGTACAGGATAAATAGACCAAGCACAAATTGGTAAGATGAAGAAATCTGACCTTTCTTTTCATCATCAGCTCATCTATACCGGTTAGGATAGCGAACTTGTTGTTGATACGCGCTGGTCTGATCCGGCGCTTTTGCTGTAAGGTTGCGCAAATGGGAAACGCTCATGTCACGTACTCATCGTTGGACTATCTTATGCGCCATTCTCTCCGGCGCGGCCGGTTTGCGGCTCTGGCGCATCACCAGCATACCCCCTGGCTTTTCCTTTGCCGAAGTCTATGAAGGGTTGGAAGCCTGGCATATCCTCAACAACCCAAACTATCACCCTGTTTTTCTGCCGCGTAACAATGGCGTACCGCCGCTCAATGCCTATGCAACTGCGTTGATGTTTGGCTTATTTCACCTGTTTGGCGGTGAACCGGGGCCGGTCGCCATGCGGGTAACGGCAGCCTGTTTAGGCGTGTTAGGGGTGCTGGCGCTTTATGCATTGGCCTGTGAATTGCAGAGGCTAGAGTCTTCACCATCCCGTCTGTCAACGGCATTCCCCTTTTTCGCAGCTGCGACGTTGGCTGTGATGCGCTGGCACATTCAATTTAGTCGCATTGGGATTGAGGCGATCTTCGTGCCGCTTGTGTGGGCCAGTGTAGTATGGTTGCTATTGCGCGGCTGGCGTACAGGGCGGTGGATTGATTTTGCTGCGAGTGGGATTAGCTTGGGGGCGGGAATGTACACGTATCAGGCTGCTTGGCTGATGCCGTTTCTGATGGTTCCCCTCGTGTTACTTCTGCTGAGGCAGCGCACCAACCTGCTTGAGCAAGAAACGAGCGTTGGCGCTTTACGCGCCCGGCAACGTTTCGGTCTGGTGATTATGAGCGCGGTCGCGCTCTTCGTCGTGCTGCCGTTGGCTTGGTATGCTTGGCGTCATCTGGACATGCTGGCGCTGCGTCTAAATCAGGTGAAGATCGGCGGTAACCTGGCACATACAGCCCAGCCTTCGGTTTGGCATAATTTATGGGTAACGGCCAATAGTTATAACATTTTGGGCAATTTTGGCGATCGTGATACTGTCCGCAACATCGACCGAATGCCCCTGTTGAATGTGTGGTTAGCCCTGCCTTTTTACGTTGGCCTGGGCATTGCCACCTGGCGAGCACGCCGCCCGGTTTATGCCTTGGTCTTGATCAGTTTGTTGGGTCTGTTGCTGCCGGGTGCACTCAGTCAAGATGGTCCCAACTTTCGCCGCATGCTCGGTGCAGCCGCGCCAACAGCCCTATTATGCGCTATTGCATTGGATTGGCTCTGGCAGTGGCCTGTAGACATACGACCGTTGTTTGCAGCCACCGCCCGCCAATCACTAACAAGCCGCAGTCCTTGGTCGTTCGCCCGTGGTCAACTCGGCTGGATCAGCCTATTGCTGCTCGTGCTAGGTGGGGCAACCTCGGCGCAGGAATATTTTGTACGCTGGGCGGTTCAGCCTGGCTTATATAACAAATTTAACACAGGACTTTGGGAGATCAGCCAGCAGATTGTTGCCCAGCCACCTGGCACCCCAATTTACATCACACCTTATGATATGGATGGTCTGACCCTAAAGTTTATGTTGGAAACCCATCACCAATCTGAGCCGATCCAATTTGATGGCAATCATATTTTTCCTGTAAGAGCACAAGCTTCCGCGCAGCCAGCCTTATACATGGTTATAGAGCCAGCCGACACACGCACGCGCCTGCTCTTGCCAGAGCTATTTCCCGCCGTAAAAATCCAAAAAGAAATGCGCGAAAAGCCAGGGGCAGAGGTAATACGCCTTTACCTCTGTCCAGCCAATGCTGCCCCTCAGCGTCCGCCTCAACATACACTGGCGGCAAGCTTCGGTGATGGCATTGGCCTCCAGGGCTATGACGTGCAACCAGCCCGCCTGCGCGCCGGCCGCATCTTATATTTACAACTCCACTGGTTGTTACAGGCTGCACCGGCCGCCGACTGGACTGTCTTTACGCATGTGCTGAGCCAGGACAGTGCCGGGCACAAACGCGTGGTAGCCGGGTATGACAGCCAACCGGGGGCGGGGAGTCTACCGACTAACCAGTGGCAAAAGGGGTGGCGCATTTTGGATGAATACCAAATCAAGCTCCCGGCCGATCTGAAGCCTGGGACATACAATTTGGAAATAGGTTTATACAGAACCAGCGGAGAACGTCTCCCGCGCAATGGGACAGGTTTGCCCCTGGGGATGATAACAATTGAGTAAAGCAAGTTCTGTCCAAAGCCTTGGGTTACTTCGCGTGCCGAATAAACAGGGACAAACGCGTGGCTATCTAGCAAGCACAGGCTAGCTGTGATGATAGGCAGAAAAAATTTATGCTCGATTAGCTTGTTAATGCTCGGGAATCAAGAAAGCGATTGAAATTTATGCGACGGATGACTCATTGGCTTAGCTTAGTAACTATTCTACTAGTGGCCATTTTTTTGCGCTTCTGGCATATCACGACGACACCGCCCGGCTTTTATTTTGATGAAGCCTACGAAGGACTGGAAGCTTGGTATATCCTCACCAAACCGGCCTATCATCCTATTTTCTTGACGGGCAACTCTGGCGTGCCCGTGCTTAACGCCTATGCCAATGCCTTCATGTTTGGCCTATTTCGTTTCTTTGGCAGCGAAGTTGGACCTGTCACCATGCATGTCACTGCGGCTTGTTTGGGGGTGCTGGGCGTATATGCGCTCTATGGTTTAGCCCATGAACTGCAAAAGATAGAAGCGTCAGACATCCGTTTGTCAATTGCGTTTCCCTTGTTCGCTGCCGCGAGCTTAGCGGTGATGCGCTGGCATATTCATTTTAGCCGAATGGGCATTGAGCCGATTTTCGTCCCGCTGCTTTGGGCTGGCGCTACGTGGCTCTTCTTACGCGGTTGGCGCACCGGCCACTGGCCGGCTTTTGCCGGCAGCGGTGTGCTGCTAGCCGCCTGCATGTACGCCTATCAAGCTGCCTGGCTCATTCCCTTGCTCATGATCCCTGTTACACTGGTTTTGCTATGGCAGAAAGTTAAGTGGCCAGCGAACTCGTTGCCGACAGAACAATGGCAAGCGCTGACCGACGCACTCCGCTCGCGCCAGGGTTTCGGCATGCTGGTCACGGTGAGCATCGCCAGTCTTCTTTTTGCGCCACTAACCTGGTTCTTCTGGCAACATCTGGACCAGTTCAGTCTACGTCTCAGCCAGGTGACGGCGATTGAGAACGCAAATACCGATCTCAATGTATCGGTCTGGCAAACCAGTTGGGCGACTGTCAAAATGTATAGTTTGTGGGGCCTAACCGGCGATCTCAATATGCGCCGCAATTTGCCTGGTGCGCCGGTCATGAGTTTGTGGCAGATTCTCCCTTTTTATCTAGGTTTAGGCTTGGCGGTGTGGCGTGTGCGTCACCCGGGCTATACGATTATCTTGATTAGCTTGGTCGGTTTGCTTTTGGCAGGGGCGCTCAGTTCGCATGCGCCCCATTTTCACCGCACGCTCGGGGCGGCCGCCCCGAGCGCGTTGCTCTGTGCGATCGGTTTGGATTATCTTTGGCAATGGCGGCCCAAGCTGCACCAAAGGCGTCACCTGCCAAGCCTTAGCCGTTGGTGGTCGGTCATGGCTAGGCAGGTGGGTTGGGTGAGCATCCTGCTCATTGCACTTGGTGGGGTAACCTCGGCGCGGGATTATTTCGGGCGCTGGGCTACGGAACCTGAATTGTTCAACACCTTTCGGGTAGGCTTATGGCAAGTTAGTCAACAAGTGGCAGAACTACCGCCTACTGTACCAGTTTATATGACCTTGAGCGATTATGATTACCCAATCCTCGATTTCGCGTTACAAACGCACCAGAATTCCGTACCGGTGCTGTTTGATGGTCGCCACATTTTCCCCATGACGGCCCAGTCCACCATGCAGCCCCAATTATATATCGTGATTGAGGGGGAAAACCGGCGCACAGCGCAGCTTTTGACGGAGTTTTTTCCCACAGCGACAGTGCAAAAGGAAGTGCGCGACTGGCAGGGTCACCTGTACGCGCGATACTATGTGCGCCCAACACAGAGTGTCCCACAGCACCTGCCTCAGCATCCAGTGATGGTTACGTTGGGCGATGGCATCACTCTGCTTGGCTACGACCTACGGACCACCAGCGTTCAGCCGGGTAAAAACCTCTATTTGCAATTGCAGTGGCAGGTAGCGTCTGTCCCCACAACTGATTGGACAGTTTGCATCTCTGTCATGAACAAGGATGTGGCAGGTAAGCCAGGTGTGCTGGTTCGCTATGCCGACCGGCCCGGCAAAGGTAGTCTGCCGACCAACCACTGGCAAAAGGGGTGGCGCATTTGGGATGAATACAAAATTAAGATCCCGGCTAACCTAGCGTCCGGCGACTATGGACTAACCATTAGCTTAGTACAGACCAATGGACAACATCTGCCGCTTACGGGCGATGGGGTCTCACTGGGTAAGGTGAAAATCAAGTAAGGGTTCTCCAGAAAAATAACCGTCCATTTTTGTGAAGCAAAAGCCAATAGAACAACAAACCGCAGCTAAAACGCTGTGGTTTGTGTTGAGGTGAAATCAACTAGAGGTTATGGATCTGTTTTGGGTTATTTCGGCCGCGCAAGAATTCGCAGCCTGCTATGAGAAACGGTTAAAACACGTTCGCCACACCTGTAAACCCGTTGATAAAAATTAAAAACTAACCTTACGCAGACAGCCCATTTGACGCAAAGACGCAGATACACCCAGAGGGTACCCGAAAGGAAAACCAGAAGTAAGCGCAGCTTGTGTCCATGCTGGTCAGCAAAATTTCGCTAAGTTACCGTAAATTCCTTCAAGTCCCACCTTTTTCGATCAAACTGCGTAACGTGAGTGATTAATAAGTATTAGGGTCAACAGTATACCGAATAGCTATCGTCTCAGAAACCCGTTGTTACACCAGCCCATAACAAAAACAACCGGGTCAACAGTTTCGTCCTGTTGACCCAGTTATACAAGCTATTATTTTAGGCCTACAATACGTGCGGAAACGACGGGAGTAAAGCCGCCGCGAGACCATATGAGATTACGGTTCTACATGGCTCTATAGCGCAGTCTTATCTGTGGAGTACCATAGAAGTTTTGGTCAGCTATACTTTACCGACAGGACGTGGTGCCGTGCGCCGGTAAATGGTACCACCTGGTGCATACCAACCCGCCTTTTTGCGGACAGCCGGACTAGAATCATGGTGGTGCGCCCTCACCAGCGCCTGTTCCGCTACCGGATTTTTGTGGACGTACTGACCTGCTACTTCAACCGCCATAGCGCGCACATTGGCGTCTTCATCTTCATTCAACAGCCGAAGTGCTGCTGGCAGAACCTCAGCTTCAACTGGGCGGCAGGTGCCTTCCTTACAGCGGTCACACGCTAGCGTGTGCAATGCCGTCTGCCGCACGTGCGGTGCGGGATCATGCAGCATGTCAAGTAGTGGCTTAAGCGCCTCTGGCACCAAGAAGTGATCCAGGAACAAGCAGCAATAGTGACGCACCATAGCATTCTCGTGGCGGAGGCCCTCACAAGCGCCGGGAACTACCGCAAAGCCAAGTGATAAAAGCTCGCGGTAGGCCGCGGTTGCTCGATGCCGCACACCTAGTTGGTTAATCAGTACACTCGTTTTCATAACTGCCTCCTATTCTGCCACTTGTTAAACAAATGAAACAAAATATATGCCGAAAAGCAAGTAGGCACTTCCACCTAGCCACACGAAAAT
>JBBREZ010000214.1:0-10914 GCA_038225095.1 Caldilineales bacterium | reverse complement strand
TGAATCCTCGTCCCGATGGGCATGATCATGCCCATCGGGACGAGGATTTTTTTGTTGGTGAAAAGATTAGAGAGTACGCACTTGGAGATTAGGGTCAAGCTCGTAATCTCCAAGTGCGTAAGGAGCCAGACGATGACAGCAAACTATAAGCCTACCCTAGAAGAAGTGCGCACCCTGGCAACGAATGGCAACTTAATCGCCATTTACCGCGAGTTGCCAGCCGATTTGGAGACACCAGTTTCGGTCTATCTGAAACTGTGCGGCAACGGCAACCAGCAAAACAGTCCCAGTTTTTTGCTCGAATCGGTGGAGAAGGGCGAACAAGTCGGGCGCTATAGCTTCATTGGCGTGCACGCACCGATGACGGCGACCGCCAATGGCGATCAGGTGATGATTGGGGGCGCAGGCGGCGCTGTATTGGAAACGCAGACCGGTGATCCGCTGACCGTTGTCAAACAAATGATGGCCGGGCGCAAGCTGGTGCATACGCCTGGTTTGCCCCGCTTCACGGGCGGCGCGGTCGGTTACTTTGGCTATGATCTGGTGCGCTTTATGGAGCGCTTGCCCGCCACCGCCCAGCGCAAGTTGGACGTACCAGACATGGTGCTGCTCTTTACCGATAATTTGGTGGCGTTCGATCATCTGCGCCATAAATTGCTCGTGATCGCCAATATGCGCGTCGAGGACAACTTGCGCGCCGCCTATGCCGACGCCGTAGCGCGCATCGAAAAGATTATTGCCGAGCTGCGCAAGCCATTGACGCCGCCCCAGACCGGCGAATGTAGCAACGGTGCAACCTGGCGCAGTAATTTTACCCAACCTGAATTTGAGGAAAATGTGCGCAAGGCCAAGGAATATATTGCTGCCGGTGACATTTTCCAAGTCGTGCTCAGCCAGCGTTTGAGCCGCGAGACCGAGGCCGATCCGTTCACGATTTATCGCACGTTGCGCATGCTCAACCCGTCACCCTACATGTTCTTTTTGGACTTTAGCGGCGTGGCCGGCATTACTGGTGACCCCGTGCGCTTGATTGGTTCCAGCCCGGAAATGCATGTAATGTTAGAAGACGGCATGGCCTACCTGCACCCGATTGCTGGCACACGCTGGCGCGGCAAGACGGCTGCCGAAGATGATGCGCTGGCCAAAGATCTGCTTGATGATCCAAAGGAGCGCGCGGAGCATGTGATGCTGGTCGATTTGGGGCGCAACGATTTGGGCCGGGTCTGCGAATACGGCACGGTGAAGGTGCCGACGATGATGGCCGTGGAACGCTACAGCCATGTGATGCACATTGTCAGCGATGTGCGCGGCAAGGTGCGCGCGGATCAAGATGCGTTTAGTTTATTGCGGGCGACCTTCCCCGCTGGCACCCTAAGCGGTGCGCCCAAAGTACGCGCGATGGAGATCATTGAGGAATTGGAAGGCATCCGCCGCGGCCCCTATGGCGGCGCGGTCGGGCATATTGATTATGACGGCAACATGGACACCTGTATCACGATTCGCACGATCACGATGAAGGGCAAGACGTGTAACTTGCAGGCCGGCGGTGGCATTGTGGCCGACAGCGATCCGACATATGAGTTTAATGAGTCGATGAATAAAGCGAAGGCGCTTTCGTTGGCGGTGGATCAGGCGGAGAAGGGGCTGTAAATAATTAATAGTTAATTAGGAAGCCTCACCCCCCAGCCCCCTCTCCTGAATCAAAGGGCTGAGTTCAGAAGAGGGGGCTGGGGGGTGAGGCCGCAGTACTTATTTTAAGGAGACATCATTATGGCGCAAGTGAAAATTTATGGTCTCAGAGCGCAATTGACGCCGATCAAGTGCCAATTGTCGGATGTGATCCACTCGTGCGTGGTCGAGGCATTATGCTTTCCGCAGGACAAACGCGCGCATCGCTTCTTTCCACTAGAGGCAGAAGATTTTTTCTATCCGGCGGGCCGCTCCGCCGCCTATACAATCATCGAAATTTCGATGATGAGCGGGCGAACCGTGGCCACGCGCAAGAAACTCATTCGCCTGCTCTTTGATCGAGTGAGCAGCACGCTTGGCATTGCGCAGCAGGATTTGGAAATTACCATCGCCGAAAGTCCGCCCTGTAATTGGGGCTTTCGCGGCTTTCATGGCGATGAAGCGAAACTGAACTATAAACTCTTTGAAGCAGACAACGGAGTCATCAATTATGGCTGAGCGAAAACGCATTCTAACCGGTGACCGTACTACCGGTAAGTTACATTTGGGGCATTATGTGGGCAGCCACCGGCACCGGCTGGCCTTTCAAGACGAGTATGAATGTTTCTTCCTGTTGGCCGATTTGCACATGCTCACCACCAAGCCGGACAAGGAGAGCATCATCCAATCGGCGGACAATGCGCGCGCAATTGTGATGGATCATCTGGCGATTGGCATTGATCCGCACAAAGTGACCTTTTGTTTGCAATCAGCAATCCATGAAACTTATGAATTACAATTGTTGATCAGCAGCCTGGTCACGGTGGAGCGCTTGCAACAATTGCCCACGATTAAAGATATGGCCAACGCCGCCGGCTTTGAACAGATGCCCTACAATCTGCTGGGCTATCCGGTGCTGCAATCGGCGGACATCATGCTGCCGCGCGCACATCTGGTGCCCGTCGGCAAGGACAATGAGAGCCATGTGGAAATTACGCGCCAGATCGCGCGCCGCTTTAACAATGCCTATGGCGAAGTCTTTCCACTGCCCGATGCCTATGTCGTCGGTGGCGTGCTGCCAGGCACCGATGGCAACGTGAAAATGGGCAAAAGTTTGAACAACGCCATTTATCTGAGCGACGACGCCACGAGCGTGCGCAAACGCGTGATGAGCATGTACACCGATCCCAGTCGCGTTTCCGCCGATGTACTGGGCAAGGTTGAAGGCAATCCGGTCTTTGCGTACCATGACTTTTTTAATCCTAATAAGGCCGAAGTTGAGGATTTGAAAGAGCGTTATCGCACCGGCAAAGTGGGCGATGTCGAGGTCAAAGAGAAGTTGGCCGTCGCGCTCAATAACTTCCTCGAACCGACGCGTGAACGCCGCGCCCACTACGAAAGCATGACCGGCTATGTGGACGAGTTGATCTACGAAGGCACCCTCAAGGCGCGCGAGGAAGCCAAAGCCACGATGATCGAAGTGAAAAAAGCGATGGGTTTGACCGGCGTCTGGAACAAAATCAGCCGCGGGGCGGAGAAACGCCGGAAGAAACAAGAAGAAGAAAAATAATTTTTGATTGACGGTTTTTGATTGACGAAGTTGCTTCGTCGGCGAAATCACTTCGTCAATCGTCAATGTTTGGAAAAAATCAGCGCGGGACAGAAAAAAGCCAAAAGAAGAAAACAAGTTGATTTTTGATTGACGAGGCTACTTCGTCTACGAGACCACTTCGTCAATCGTCAATCAAAAATCGTAAATGGAGAGATTATGATCGCCGTAATAGACAACTACGACAGTTTCACCTACAATTTAGTGCAGTTTTTGGGCGAGATCGGGGCCAAAGACATTCGCGTTTGGAGGAATGATGAGATCGACGTGGAAGAACTGGCCGAGTTGCACCCAACCCACATTGTGATCAGCCCTGGCCCCGGCACGCCGGAAAAAGATAGTGGCATTAGCAACGATGTGATCCGCATTCTGGGCGAACATACGCCAATCCTAGGCGTTTGCCTGGGCCAGCAATGTATTGGTCATGTGTTTGGCGGCAACGTGATCCGCGCACCACGCTTGATGCATGGCAAAGTTAGCCCGATCCAGCACACGGGCGTGGGTGTTTTTGCAGGCTTGCCAAGTCCGCTCACCGCAACGCGCTATCACAGTTTGATCGTCCAAGAGCCGCTGCCTGACATACTCGAAGCCACCGCCTACACGGACGAAGGTGAATTGATGGGGCTGCGCCACAAAACCCTGCCGATCCATGGCGTGCAATTTCATCCTGAAAGCATCCTCACAGAGGGTGGACGCGAGATGTTGGCGAATTTTTTGAAGATGTAGACGGTAGTCAGTAGCATTCTGGTTGTATTACCTGTTACTTATTACTTGTTCCTGTTACCTGCTACCGTCTACTAGAACAAATTATGCTAGATTTAACCAACGCCATCCACACCTACCTCACCACCGCGCCGACCAGCCATTTTATGAATCGGGACGTGCAGATCGCGGCGCACTGGGCGGGTCATGACAATTTACTTTGGCGCGTGCTTTGCGGTGGGCAGGAAGTCGTGCTTAAACTTTATTTAGACGCCGGTCAGGCGCGCAGTCGTCGCCAGTATGATGGGCAGCAGATTTTTGCACCGTTGGGGTTAGCCCCGCGGCCCATCTGGGTGGATCGCTACCCGGAAGGCTTGTCGCGCCAGGTGTTGATCTACGCGTGGCTGCCCGGGGCTGCGCTCGATCCACTGCATGCCGGGCAGATGGCGGAATTGGCGCGCAGTGTCGGGCGCGTACACGGCAGCGATCCGAGCGACGTGCGGCGCTTTTCGCCCAATCCGATCAATTTAGATTATCTCTGGCATATCTTGCGCGGCAGCGTTGCGCCCATTCAACAGTGGTTGCTTGACAAGCAGGCAAGCGCGTTGGCGACGATCTTTGCCAGCCTGACCGCCAATGTCACAGGATTCATCGAAGCGGTATTGCCACTGTGGGCGAACATATTGCCTACACCGATTCATGGTGACCTAAAGTTGGAAAATGGCATTGATAGTTTTGGGGCGGTCATTTTGCTTGATTGGGAAATGTTCGGTTTGGGTGATCCGGCCCTGGAAGTCGCCACTTTTCTCCAGATGAGCCAGCCTGATCTGAGCGCAGGGGCCCAGGCGGAATGGTTGGACAATTATCTGTCCATCTTTGACCAACCTGGCTTGGCGCAACGCATCGACAGCTACCAGCGGATCTTGCCTTTCCAGGCCGCCTGCTTTTTGTTGGATGGGTTACGCCAGCATTTGGATCAACCATCAAGCAATGAAACTGATGCCACTGAGTTCGCCGAAAATTTGCCGTTTCTCCTGACGACGCTCCAGGTTACGTTGGCGCAGGCCGCCGTTGCGTTGCAGATTGATGTGCCAAATTTAGAAGACGCCGTACAAGCGCTACTTTCTTTTCGACTACTTTCTTTTCGGCAGAGGAGATGAAATGATGCCCCAGACAGCCATCCAACAGGCGATCCACCAACTTTTTGCGCATCAAGATTTGTCCGTAGACCAGGCGGATGCGTCGATGACCGAGATCATGCAGGGCGAAGCGACGGCAGCGCAAATTGGCGCGTTTCTGGCCGCGCTGCGCATGAAAGGCGAAACCATCGACGAGATTACCGGTTGCGCCAGCGCCATGAAACGCAGCGCGATCCAGGTGCGCCCCGCGATTGGCGATGCGATGTTAATCGATGTGGTCGGCACGGGCGGTGATAGCACAGGCACGTTCAACATCAGCACAACCGCGGCTTTTATCGTAGCTGGGCATGGGATCAAGGTCGCCAAACATGGCAATCGATCGGTGAGCAGCAAATGTGGCGCGGCCGACGTATTGGCCGCGCTCGGCGTCAATATCCAACTGACCGCTGAGCAATCGGTCGAATGTATTGAGGAGATCGGTATGACCTTTCTCTTTGCCCCGGCCTATCATCCCGCCATGAAATACGCGATTGGCCCGCGCCGTGAGTTAGCGGCGCGCACCGTCTTCAACATTCTCGGCCCGCTCACCAACCCAGCCAATGCGACCAATTTGCTGGTCGGCGTTTATGATCCTACCTTGACGGAAAAGATGGCACAGGTGCTGGGCAAGATGAATTGTCGCGCCGCCTTTGTGGTGCACGGGGCGGATGGATTGGACGAACTTAGCCTCACCGGCGTCAACCGGGTTAGCCATTTACATGAAGGTCAGGTGCGCACCTTTGCGTTAGATCCGGTTGATTTAGGCTTGCCGCGGGCGACGCTGGCCGATTTGCTCGGTGGTGACGCCGATGAAAATGCCCAAATTTTGCGCGGCATCTTGAGCAGTGAGATTCAGGGCGCCAAACGCGACGCGGTTTTGCTCAACGCTGCGGCGGCGTTGAGCACCGAATGCGGCGACTGGCAAGCCAGTTTGGCAGAAGCGCGCGCCAGCATTGACAGTGGCGCAGCGTTGCGGGTATTGGATGCCTTTGTTGCCAAGACGCAGAGTTTTGAGCGCAAATAACACAAAAGGATAAATCATGACAACCTTCAAAATTATTGTCGAAAAACACGCTGACGGCTATGTCGCCTATCCACTTGGCCTACATGGCGTCATTGTGACGAAGGCGATACCTATGAAGCGGCCCTAGCCGATGTGAAATCAGCTATCGCCTTTCACATCGAAACATTTGGCAGCGAAGCTTTGCAGCAAGAATCATTCAAGTAAGAGAAAAGTTAATATGAAACCATCAAAACTCGACATCTCAAAACACAAAGGCGAAGTGCTCGACCAGATCATGGACTGGAAGCGCCAAGAAGTGCCCAAGCAGATGGCAGAAATGCCGCTGGCCCAGGTCAAAGCTTTCGCCAAAATAGCGCCCGACGCGCTTGACTTTGCTGCCGCGCTCACCGCCCATGCGGGCGCCAGCTTGATCGCCGAAGTCAAACGTTCCAGCCCATCCAAAGGGCTAATCGCGCGCGAGTGGGACCCAGAACTGATTGGTGAAACCTATGCGCGCAGTGGCGCGGTGGCGATCTCTTGCCTGACGGACAGTCGCTTTTTTCAGGGCGAACTCGCCTATCTCACCAGCATCAAAGAACGGCTGCGCGAAATTGATCAATCAATTCCCGTGCTGCGCAAGGACTTTATTTATCACGAATACCAGGTCCATGAAGCGCGCATGGCGGGCGCGGATGCGGTCTTATTGATCGTCGCCGTGCTGGGCGACAATGATTTGCGCAAGCTCTACCAATTGACCTATGATCTGGGCATGCAGGCGCTCGTAGAAGTGCACGACGAAGCCGATGTGCAGCGTGCGCTGGCCGTCGATGCGCAAATACTCGGCGTCAACAACCGCGATCTGCGCACGTTTACGGTCGATATTGAAACCACGGGTCGCTTGCGCGCCTTGATCCCAGCGGGCAAAGTGCTGGTTGGGGAAAGTGGCATTCGCACGCTCGATGACGTAAAACGCATGGCCGACATGGGCTGCGATGCCATTTTGGTGGGCGAAACCTTCTGTAGGTTGCCCCAGCATGAACGGGCGGCAAAGGTCAAAGAATTTGTGGCGGCGGGTTAAGGCGTAAAAATTTAGAGGTTAGAGAGTAGAGACTAGCCGTCGTATCCCTATCAATCTCTAATCTCTAGTCTCCAGTCTCTACTCTCCGCTTTTTAGGAAATCCCTTATGCTTGGCACGCTCTTAAATATTGTCACGATCCTGATCGGCGGTTCGCTTGGCATGCTCGCTGGCAACCGACTGCCCGAAAAAGTACAACAGACGGTCATGGCTGGGCTGGGTTTAATGACCGGCGTGATCGGCGTGAGCATGGCCATTACGAGTGCGAACATTTTGATTCCGCTGTTCAGCATCCTAACCGGCGGCATTATCGGCGAACTGATCGGCATTGATGACGCGCTCAACCGCTTTGGTCAATGGCTGGAAACGCGCTTTGGTCACCGCTTGGGTCAGGGCAAAGTAGAAGGCTGGAGCGTCACGCGCGGCTTTGTCACCGCCAGCCTGGTCTTTTGCGTCGGCCCGCTGACCATTCTGGGCAGCATTCAGGACGGCCTGCTGGGTGATCATCAACTGCTGGCGGTCAAGAGTCTGTTGGATGGCTTTGCAGCAATCCCGTTTGCCGCCAGTTTAGGGCCAGGTGTGCTAATCAGTATAATTACCGTCGGCGTCATCCAAGGCGGTATTAGTGGGCTGGCAATGCTCCTAGGCGGCAATTTGGCCCATGTGAGCCGCGCTACGCCGTGGATCATCGAATTGACCGCAACCGGCGGCGTTTTGATCCTGGGAATTTCCTTGATCCTGCTCGATCTCAAAAAAATTCGAGTCGCTAATTTGCTGCCCGCCATCCTCATCGCGCCGCTGATTGTCATCATTTTACAGGCATTGCGGATTGGGTTTTAGCCTTATGAATCATGTAGGCGTCAAAATCTGTGGGTTGACCAATCTTGAAGATGCGCAAGTAGCTGTCGAAGCCGGCGCTGATTTGTTGGGTTTTATTTTCTACCCCAAATCGCCGCGCTATGTGACGTCGGAAACGGTAGCCGAAATTATCAAGAAGATTAGAGATTGGAGATTAGAGATTAGTTCATCGCAGTCAATCTCTAATCTCCAATCTCTAATCTCTAATCTCCCTAAATTCGTCGGCGTCTTTGTCGATGAATCACCGGCAGGGATCGCCACTATCATTGCGCAGACCGGTCTTGACTATGCGCAATTACATGGCAATGAAACGCCAGCCATGCTGGCACAGCTACAGGGGCATGCCTTCAAGGCCCTGCGCCCCATCAGCGCCGAAGCCGCGTTTCGCGCAGCGGCCCAGTTTGCGCCGTTAGGCATCAGCGCCGGTCCGCGTTTCCTGATCGACGCCTACGATCCCAACTTATACGGCGGCACTGGCAAAATCGCCGATTGGCATGTGGCCGCCGAACTAGCGCAGCAATATCCAGGTCTACTCCTGGCCGGCAGTCTGACGCCCGACAACGTGGCCGAAGCGATTCGCATTGTGCGCCCGTGGGGCGTGGATGTGAGCAGTGGAGTCGAGGCCGCGCCGGGGCGCAAGGATCATGCGAAGGTGCAAAACTTTATTAAAAATGCAAAGACCAAGATGATTGACAGCCCTGACAACGAATTGCTATAGCATTACCCACACATGCCGAAAACCCTTACTATTTGCCATTCAGCCCAATCGATGATATAGATAAGAGCAGTTTACAATGGGTGAAATGGGGCCACTTGCCAAGTTTACGGCTGCGAAAGCTAGCGCAGTTACAGATTTACGAGATGAGCAAATATAAGGATAGGGATACATGCTCGATTTTATTTTACATTTTGATAAATACTTAATAAACTTCACAGATAATTATGGGACGTTAACCTATGCCATCCTCTTTGTGATTATCTTCGCAGAAACTGGCTTGGTGATTACGCCTTTCTTGCCGGGTGATTCGTTGCTCTTTGCGGCGGGCGCGCTTGCGGCATTGGGTTCGCTGAACGTGTGGTGGTTGATCGTTTTTCTAATCATTGCGGCCGTGGCGGGTGACACGGTGAATTACTGGATTGGCAACGCTGTTGGTCCACGCGCCTTTACGGGCAAGGTGCCGCTGCTCAAGCAACACCATTTGGAACGTACGCAACAATTCTACGAAAAATACGGCGGCAAAACGATTATCTTGGCCCGTTTTGTGCCAATTGTGCGCACCTTTGCGCCGTTTGTCGCCGGCGTCGGCACCATGAGCTACGCACACTTTATTACCTATAACATTGTGGGTGGGGTAGGCTGGGTGCTCCTCTTTACGCTGCTCGGTTATTTTTTTGGCAATCTAGCTTTTGTACAGGCCCATTTTGAACTCGTCGTCGTGGCGATTATTGGCCTTTCGGTCTTACCGGCGCTTTGGGAATTTTATAAAGATCGGGCAGCCCGCCAAGTGCGCGCTAATTCATAAAAACAGTAAACAACGCGAACGAGCCAATGACAATGGTGTCATTGGCTCGTTCGCGTTAAACTGCCGAATGATGAATTCTCGATGAATTTCAAGTTGACATCCATAAGTACTAAGAGTAAAATTATTGAATGTATCAAAATTATATAAAAATATATCAAAATTAAATAAAAATTTCAATAAGCCAAATCCCAGAAAATGGGAGTGGAGGATCCACGTAATCGGGGTAAATCTTGCCAGCAAGACGAGCCGCTTCCCGCTCGAACCCGTCAGCTAACTTTGCAGGCTTGGGGGCAACCATGCGTTGAACGGACCGCACTGTGTTGCGGTTTTTTTTATGGGTTCATCTTGGATAGATTATTCTAGAAATTTAAGGATGTCGTTATGGACATGGAGCGATTTCGGTATTTCATCTTTGGTCGTGCATTGCGCACTAAGGAGAGTATACACCAGACGATTAGCAAAACTGTTGGGCTAGCCGTCTTTGCGTCTGATTCGCTTTCGTCGGTGGCTTATGCTGGTGGCGAAATTTTGTTGGTGCTGGCAGTGCTTGGTTCGGTGCATTTCTGGCTGGCGATTCCGATTACAGTCGCGATCGCTTGTCTGCTGATCGTGCTGACCTTTTCGTATCGGCAGACCATTTTTGCCTATCCCAGTGGGGGTGGCGCTTATATTGTCGCACGCGATAACTTTGGCGAAAAGTCGGCCCAGGTCGCCGGCGCTGCGCTGCTGATCGATTATATCCTCACCGTTGCAGTTAGTATTGCTTCGGGCGTGGACCAGTTCGCCAGTGCCTTTCCAGCGCTGTTTGCCTATAAGGTGCAAATTTCGTTATTGTTGATCTTGCTGATTACGTTTGTCAATCTACGCGGGATCAAAGAGTCGGGTACGATTTTTGCGGCGCCCACCTATTTCTTTGTCGCCCTCATGCTGCTAATGATCGGCGTGGGCTTCTGGCAGGCATTTAACGGTCACTTAGGCGTGGTTGGCCCCGTACCCGGTTCGGATCACCCGGTGCTGTCGTTGACTGGATTTGCCTATGTCTTCTTGCTCTTGCGCGCGTTTAGTTCGGGCACCACTGCGCTGACTGGCGTCGAGGCGATCAGCAATGGGATTACGGCCTTCAAAATCCCGCGTTCCAAAAATGCGGCGACGACCCTGGTCTGGGATGCGGCGCTCTTGATGATCATGTTTCTGGGTCTAGGCGTCTTGGGTTATTTGGTGCAGGCGAAACCTTCGGAGCAAGAAGTGTTGATCTCACAGGTGGCCCGCACGATCTACGGGGCAGGCCCGCTGCGGC
>JBBREZ010000213.1:0-10948 GCA_038225095.1 Caldilineales bacterium | reverse complement strand
ATGCACAGGCGCAGTTGAGACGAACAGCAGGAGCAGGGCACTAGACAAGGCGATCAAGCCCATCATGCACCAGGTTGGGCCGTAGAATTTAGAGTGGTTAAACATAGGGTCTCCTCTCGATAAAGGTAATATGGACGTTTTTGTACTGCACGAGCTTGATCAAACCGTAGCTACGAGGCAATGGATGGTGGGCGCAGTTGTTCGACCAGAAAAGCCAACAAACTTTCCACATCGGCAAACATGTGGCGTTCGCCGTTGTGCACCGCTTGCAATGAAGCGCGCCAGTCGCCATCCCCACCACCCCGCCAAAGTCGTAACAGATAGGAACGATGTTCGGTGTCACTGCGCGTCGTGTGCCGTAAGCTGATTTCAATCGGGTTCGACTCTGGTGTTTCTGGTTTAGAACTCATGGCTGCTAACCTTTCTGGATATAATTTCGTTTGCGCTAGTATGACAGAGCAGCGTCAATTGATCGTCAACGATTAAGCTGGCGAACGTCAAAGCTGAATGAGATCGCGTAAAAATGAAAACAACGCCAGGGTTGTGATAGCCTTGGCGTTGTTTCTATCGAGAATGCCGCTTGGCGTAGCGGGGAAACGGCCACGCTCTTTCGTTTCTGGATGGCGCGCACAACCCATCAACTGGTGGGGAAGCCTAAATTTGTTATAACTGTTCAGGCTTTATCCACAGATTACGCAGATTAGCATTCAAAAAGCTGCGTAATCTGTGGATAAAACGCTCAGTGGCTGAATCGTTACTGGATAAAAAGACCTTCTGCTGTGACTAGCTTTTCAATGGCTAGTCATAGCAGAAGGTCTTTTGTATGTAAGTCAACTCAAAATTTGAGTTGACTTACGTTGGTTGCTCTTTCGATGCGCTTACGCCGGAGTTTTGCTACCGGCGTAAGCGTCGTGGCGAGGCAACTATTTTGTGTTCGTTACATACCCTACCCAAAAGCAGTAAATTACGCCAGTATTCCTCAGCAATCTGCTCGATTGTCAGCGACTTTGAGGCGATGCTTGGTTACTTAGGTT
Organism: Caldilineales bacterium; assembly: GCA_038225095.1. Classification (GTDB taxonomy): domain Bacteria; phylum Chloroflexota; class Anaerolineae; order Caldilineales; family Caldilineaceae; genus JAPLGZ01. The sequence continues at coordinate 9,914 of JBBREZ010000213.1, read as the reverse complement.
TTTCCAAAAATTTAAACCCTTGATTCAACTTGGAAAAGCCTAAGCCATTCCAGGGAAACGATGCGGAAAGTAGGGATTTGTTTTTCTGGAATGGCCTTAAAGCCGGCTCGCCCCAAAGTCGCCCAGGTCTAATGTTGAATGATAGGCAGGTAGATATGAGCATGACTCCCACTAGGTTCAGGCTCAGTGCCTAGGCCTGTTGGCGTGTTGACAATACCGGCGCCCCAGGAGAGATCAATCTGACCTGATTTGAGCGTCGTCACTACCGTTTCACCCGTGGTTGGGTTCACATCACTGTTATCATTCACACCTGGCAACTGCTTGGTGAACTCAGCCCCATTGGGTGGGATAAACTTGAGTTGGTAATCGCCTGGCGTTAGGTTGGTGAACTGGAAGAAGCCGATATTATCGGTGGTTGTACGGGCCACTTCGTTGCCATCCTTGTCCAACAGGATGACGGTCATGCCCGGCACAGCCGGCTCACCTGGCGCTTTGATACCGTCAGCGGTATCCTTCGGACCGTCATCCCAGGCGTAGCTGCCAATCGTCGCCGGTAGCGTAAAGCCAGCATCCCAGGTCGTGTCGTGCTCGCCGTTGGTCAAGGTCGTCACTGCTGTGCGCCCATTGACAGCATCGCTGTCGATTGTGTCGTCACTGGGTTGATTAGGTTGGGTCGGTACGTAGCCAGCGGGCGTTGTGAATTGGACGCTGTAGTCGCCAGGCGTCAAGTTGCTGAAGCCATAGTAACCATTTGCATCGGTCTGGGTTGTCGCCACCAATTTGCCGGTGCTATCGTACAAGGTGACAGTGACATTGGGCAGGCCTGGCTCACCAACTTCTTGCCGTCCGTTGCCATTTTTGTCGTGCCAAACATAGTTGCCGATCGCTGCTCCTTGGTAGAGACCGAGATCCCAGGTGGTATCGTTCTCCCCGCTGATCAGCGTCGTGACCACAGTCTTACCGGTGGTCGGGTTCCCATCGCTGTCCACTGCATCATTCGTGCCTTGATCTTGCGTGCTAATGAAATAGTTGGCCGGCGGCGTGAACTGAATGTAGTAATCGCCCGGTGGCAAGTTGGTGAAGAGATACTTGCCGTTAACGTCGGTGGCTTGTGGCGCAACCGGGTTGCCACTTAGATCCGTGGTCACTGCTTGGCCCGTGGCGTTGTTAAACAACATCACTTTCACGCTCTGGACGCCCAGTTCCCCCTGGTTTGGTTCGTAGCGGCCATCCACATCGTTGTCATACCAGGCGGTGTCGCCTACCGTCACACTTGCAAAGAAACCAAAGTCCACGGTCAAATCGCCGTTCGTGCCATCGCCATCAATGGCGCTGATGGGCTCTTGGCCGGGCGTCAGGTCGATCACTGGGCTCGTGACCGGCACACCGCTGCCGCTTGGTTGGCTGCCGTTGTCGTCATTGTCTTGACCGTTGTCGGCGGTATCGGTGGGTGTACTGCTGAATGGGTAGCCAGCTGGCGGCGTTGGGATATAGACAAAATATCGGCCGGGGATCAGCCCCGCGAAGTTATAGAAGCCGCCCCCACTGGTTGTGGTGGTCTGGACCGGGGTTGCGGTCAGGGGATTGTCGCCCGGTTGGTGAAGAGGTAGTAACCGTTGGCATCGGTCGTTTGGGCTGGCGTCAGGTTGCCGTTGATGTCCCTGGCTGGATTGCCATTCGCATCCAGCAAATTGACGACGACGTTCGCCACGCCAGGTTCGCTGCCATTCTGCTTGCCATCGTTGAGCACACCGCCGCCGGCGCCATTGTCTCGCCAGACCCGGTTACCGAGACTCAGGAACGGGGTGGCCTGGATCAGATAGTCTTCCACTTCGCCGTTGCTGGCGGGGCCATTGGCATTCGACTGGCATCCGTGCTCAGGCGGAAGCGTGCGCCGAGTTGACTGGTTGTTGTGGCCGTTGCGGGCACGCTGACACTTAACACTACGTTGCCGCTGTTGTTGGCCGGCACCGTCAACTGCTCATTCAGGTCGTTGAAATCGCCATCACCATTCCAGTCAATAAAGCCGTAGAGCGTGGCATTCTGGCCGGTGGTATTGACCACGGTGACGGTAATCAGAGCCGTCTGACCCGCGATGATCTGGGTGGGCAGAGTCACGCCATCTTCATCATCAGGCTGGCCGCCTGGATTGTTGTCATCGCCCAGGGCCATATTATTGCGTTGGCCGTCGAGTTCGTTGTCCTCATTGGCGCCCATGTGTAGACCAGCAACAATCACATGGCTTGGCCCGTTGTTGGCATTGAGGGTGGCATAGTTCGGTGAGTTGGTGGCATTGCCGTCGGGCAAATCGCCCCAATCATACAGCAGCGGTGGGTAGCTGAAATCCTGGTCGCGGCGGTCTGGGACAGCCGGGGTCAGGGTCACAAGACTCTTGCTGTCATTGCCACTGTCAGCGTCGAAGGTGGGTGTGAATTGATAACCGGCGGGCAGAGTATTCGTGTTTACCGTCACGGTATACACGCCCAACGGCAGATTTGGGAACAAATAGAAACCTGTCATGCTGGTCGTTGTAGTAATCTGCGTGCCATTCGTCTGGGTCAACGTGACCACGACCCCGGCCAGACCTGGTTCGCTGCCTTGCGTGGTTTGGTCACCGCCACTGTGGTCAAGATCACCCCAGACGGTGTCACCAATGCTGCCTAGGATAGGATGGAAGCCGAAGTCCACGCTGAGGTTGTTGGTGGTGACGACGGTCACCTGTGTGCCGGTGTTGGCGTGGTTCTTATCATTGTTGGCGGTGGCATTGCCGTCGTTCGCTACCGTGGTGATGACCGTACTGGGCAAAGTGCCTACTGGTGTGCTGGTCGTCACGGTATAGACATCACTGGCTGGCACGGTGATCGTGTACAAGCCGTTGGTATCTGTGGTCGCGGTGTAAACCACGCCACCGCTGCTGGTGGCCGTCACGATTTGGCCGACCACTGGTGTGACCGTACCGGTCGTGGCATCGCCATCCGTATCATTTTCAATCCACAAGCGGTTGCCGAGTTGCACCAGATGGTGGAAGGCAAAGTCAACGTGCCAGTTGGCTTCACCCGCTGCGAGGGTCACGGTGGTGCCGTTGGCATGGCTCTGGTCAGGATTGCCAGTTTCCGCATAGACACCCACATTGCCACTTTCGTTATTGCCACCAGGCGTGTTGCTTGGCGCCACCGTGCCATAGCCGGACGGCACCGAGTGGGTGTGCTCCACATTGTGGAGACTAAGGTGCCATGCCAGTGCCTAACTCGAATTTGCGCTGGTCACGGCCCGGCATGGCGCAAAATTCGCGACTTTTGGGGCAGGCCCGTGTCAAGCAAGGGGCTTGTCAATTTGCTGTTAGACTTGTTGCACCTTGATTGGTAAGTTGTATTCATACCCGCAAAGGCAACTTGGCGAACGGGTTGCTTTGCTTTTTTCGCCAAACTTTGAGCATTATATGCTGAGGTTAAATTGATTGCATCCGCAGAAATGCCGATCGTTTACCTAGCAGTAGTACCTGTGTACTAGTAGGCAGGAAAGGAGAGGGGGAGCGGCGCTTGTCCGATGTCGGCTAATCGACCTGGGGTTTTGTGCAAAGGCAAGCCCCGGCGCACCAGAAGCCATGACGTTGTCCCTAACTTACTCATTCATATTACGCAATACTCGTGTAGGCTGGGTTCGCCGCAGAACGATTATCGCTTACACGCACAAGGAGAGCGGCGAACCCAGCCTACGACACCCTGCGTAACGTGAGTTACTCATGAGCGTTTAAACGCTTGGCGTTGTCAGTCGCGCACGACGAGCGTTGCGTGGGGTTGGCGTGGGTTGGAAGCCACATTGCCGCTAGAATTCTGTCAAGCAGGCTAATCAATTCGAAATCCATCTGACATGATGCTACCTGTGGTGGCTAACCAGAGTTTATCGGATTTATGGGGCGGCAATAGGGCTTGTTTTCTAGCGCAAATATTGCTTCAACAGGCGCCAGGCTGCCAGCGTGCCTAGCTCTTGTTGCCGAATGTTTCTATAAAGGTGGATCATTGTAAACCACCATTCGTGTAGGCGACCTGCGCGCAGTAGGCCAACCCACAATGCAGTTAACACTTGCAGTTCGACGGATAGTACTGGAACGGCAACGGCTAGTTCTTTTGCCTGTTGCCACTGGTCAAGCGCCGCTTGGCGATGGCCACGCGCCTGTTCCAAATAACCAAAATACAGATGACAGAGCGTGATGCCGCGCCGGTCATGGAGGTCGCCACAAGCGGCTAACGCTTCATTCAGCAATGGTTCGGCGGCGGTTAACCGTCCAGCCCTCAGATAGGCATCAGCCAGATAGGCAGCCGCGTAAGCGCTCCCCTTTTTTTCGCTGCGCCGCCGCCGGATAATCAAATTCTTTTCTAAGAGTGACGTTGCTTCGGCATACTTCGCTTGGATAACCAGAAGACGACCCAGCGCTTGATAGGCAACGCAGGCCAGATTATGCGCTTCTCCGTGCCCGGTGAAGAGCCGTAAACTTTCCGTATAATGGCGGCGGGCGGTCGCAAAGTCACCGTGCGACAGCGCCATGTTGCCTAGCTGGTTGTGGGCATAGGCTTTTGACTCCCATACCAATGCCGCGGCGCAACGCGCGTGGCTAATTCTGCACTGGAGGTCTGCCGCGCTGTCGCGGATGTTAGAGGCATCGCTAGGCGGTTCAGCCAGGGTGAGACAACGCGTCAGCACCTGTTGAGCGCAGACATACTTGCCCTGGTCAATATAACAGACGCCGAGCTGATGCAAAATATCAGCCTGTTGATCCAGGGTGATCTGTTCAAAATGTGGTGATGCCAATAGGTCTTCATACAATTGCTGGGCGGCTTCCCCCTCGCCACGGTCATTTTTAGTGATGGCTAGATGGCGAGTCACCTCTGCATAATGGGCGGGGTCCGGCAGGCGTTTAGCAACCAACTGAATGTGCGGCCAGAGTAGACAGATTTCATCCCAATAGCCACGTGGATGAACATCAATATGGAGGGCCCAGGCAAGCCGCACCATTGTCTCATCAACCAATTGGAGTGATTGAACATAGGCAGGTATACTCAGGTATGTGCGGAGCAAATCCAGAGCACGCTCGACCACAACTTGATTGGCTTCTCCTTTTACCAAACGCTGAAAAATCTGCTGACCATCAAAGGCATAACTAGCAAGCTGGCGCTGCGCCCAATCTACTTCCATCCTAATACCTCGGTGCGCAAAAAGGTGGAAGTCAAACGGTGAATGGCAAACGCGCGTTGGCCTTCGTTGTTCCGTTGTGGTTGCACCAACGAAAAATCGAGCAACTGGCTCAGTGCAGCTTGTAAACCACCCGTGGGAAAGTCAGTGACCATCGCCAGCCAATCCCAGTCGGCCACGTCGCCCGCGCGCTGGATCGCAAACAACACCGCTTGGGCTGGCAAACTCAAGGCGCGCCAGGACTTCCAGTAGATGTAGCGATAGATCTCCTTGGTGGCGCCCAACTGGACATTCTTCAGCACCTCTGCTGGCGGTAGAAACTGCATCTGGCTCACGAGCAAGATGATCGCCAACGGATTACCGCCCACCAATTCGTAAATGCGCCCGGCGTCGCAATCGCCTACGTTTTTAAGCTGAGCCGTGGCTTCGATCAAGCCACGGCTGGCTTGCCGATCCAACTGATTGAGCGCCACCGGTGTAACTTGCATTAATGACGGAACAATTTCTCGGCTGGTAAGCAGAAACTTGGTTGGCCCAGCCAGGCGGGCCAGCCAAGGCGTCAAGCGGTTAAAGTCGGCCACCGTTTCCAGGTTATCGATAATCACCAGATGGGCTGTTTTGCGCAGGACAACGGCTAGTTTATCGATCTTCTGGTCTACGGGTAGACGCAGCACTTCAACCATCCCTAGCTTTTGCCCCAACTCATCAAATAGTTGTTCCAGTCGAATCTGGGTGACGATTCCATCGCTGCTCTGGCTACCACCATGAATGTCATGGTAAATACCGGATGGGGTCAGATACTCCTGTTTGGCGCTGATCCAGACCAAGTCATGCAGCGTATCGTCTTCGGCAAGGAAACGGCGCACCGCATAATTCGCCAACGCCGTCTTGCCAATCCCGCCGATGCCTTTGATACTGAGGATCAGATAACGTTGTGGATCGCGCAGATAGTGCAGCAATTCGTCGGTGATCGCGTCCACGCCAAAGAGCCGATCATAAGTGGGCATCGGCAGGCGCGCCAGGAGCCGGTGGGCGAGGCGCGCCTGTTGGCTTGCCTGTTCTTGCGCTAGCAGCAGGGTCGCAAAGTGTTGCAGGGCCGCTTGCTGTTGCAGATAAAAGGTGCGCTCTTCCATCGCATAAGGCCGGTCGGCGCGCATCATGTCAACCACACGCAGATTCTCCCAGAAGCGACCATGCAGCAGATCGGCGTAAGCTTTGTTTTCCGCTTCCAGGCGCTTTAGAATATCACCTAAAATTGTCTGTACAGCTTGTGACGCTGACAAGCTAGGGTTTTCTTGGTGCCTTTTCGTCACCAGGATAGAGGCCGCCCAGGGTGAATCGCTCAGTTTAGCGGGTGTATTCAGGTTGCGTAGGGTCTGGCGTAATGTCTCTAAAGTTGCATCAGACGACAAAATGGGGTTGAGGGTGGACATGGATAAATCTCCAGCAGTAAAACAACAAATCAAACACTGTCAAAGAAGGTGCGTCAAACCTTTTATGGAAAGAGCTAGTACAAGCAAGCTTGAATAACGTACGGTGTGCAATCCGATCATCGCGCAAATTGTCTGTTGTTGATCTTGCAGTCTGCTTGCAGGTTTTCTGCAGATAGCTTGCAGGTTGTCTGGTCAACTATAAGTTTATTATAGTAGGAATTATCTGATCATACCAACAGAATTATTTGAGATTTGGCATCCGCTTATATTGAAACTATTAATCTGATTTGACTATATCGCTTCGCGCTGTTTGAGCATGATAAAGAGTATTCATTACGTTTTCTATCAAATGCACGAAAACATCGGCAAATGTAGATTTATTTCGATAAATTCCATGCGGTAATCGTCCAGCGTGTCAAACTCTTCCAATTCACCATTCATCATCGCGGCATAAAAGTCACGCGATTTCACGCCGAATCTCGTTTCAAAACGGCTTAGGTCCGCTTCTAGTTTGTTGATATTGGTCAAGAGGATATGGAGAGAAGTCATCAATATTTTACCTTTAAGCAAATTAACGCACCAAGCTGACGAGATCAGTTTTATTGTACCACTGCGTTTACATCGTGCCAACCAAAATAAGAAAGATGAGCAGCTACAAAGAAATTATACATGGCTGACGCTAACTCAAATGAAAGAGAAATTTATATGAATGACTCATGGCCGCGTCCATATGCGCTTATGGCCCGTCTGTCACCCATATTGATAATCCTGATCCTCGTCCTGGCGCCGCTTGTGTTGGCTCTGGGCTATCCCATTGCGAGGGTAAAGGCAGACGGAGAATGCAGCCCGCTCGACGTTACATTGTTAATCGACTCTACCAGCAGTATGAGTGGCGCAATCGACAATGTAAAAATAGAAGCAGCGAAACTGGTTGACCAGATCGTGGCAGCTTCTGGCGGAAACTACCAGTTGGGGCTGATTGAATTTAGAGATGATATCATCGTTTCAACCGATATGGCGTCTGGTACAGCGGATATGGTCAGGGCGCAAATTGGGGCGATCACTGCTGTGGGCGGCGATGGCGGCAGTGAAGCATCCGATGAAGCGCTGAACACAGTTGTAAATCGCTTGAATGCAACTGACCGTCCCCAAAGCGGTAATTTTTCCGGCGTCTGGCGGACAGATGCTAACAAGATCATCATTTTGATTACCGATGCGCCGCCTGCTGGTTTTGATGATCTTTATGCCGAGGGTGTGGATAACGTCAATGCGCACCAACATGCGCTAGAAGCAAGCAACCTTGGCATCAAAATTTCCGCCGTCTATGTACCGACAACCGAAGGTGTGCCTGCTGTGAAGGCTGCTGGTGCAAATGCTGTGAACGATGATTCTGCGGTCATTGCCGAAGCTGTGATGCGAGATTATCAGGCAACGACCAACGGCGGATTTATTAAGACGGCGAGAAACGGCAGCGGAACCGCCAATGCCATTTCATTGACCATTGCCAAGTGTGGCAGCCCCGGCGTTCAGGAGGGGCTCTACCGCTTGAATCTGCCACTTATAGCCGATGCGCCCCCTGCAACCCTAGCGCCGATTTGCATGTCCGGAAAATTTACGCCTGTTGACATCATCTTTGCTTTGGATCGCTCCAATTCTTTTGCCGAAAAAGGGCGCTTGAACATTACGATGAACGCGCTGCGCACTGTGCTCGATCAAATGGATTTAGCGCAAGATCAGCTGGCCTTAGTCACGTTCGCCAGGGATGTTACACTACCTCAGCCTCTTACCAAAAGCAAGGACGCATTCCTAGTGCAACTATCATTGGTAATTGTTGGCGACGGAACGGCGATCGGTACAGCCATCACCGTATCTGCCAATGAAGTGTTGGGCTCCCGTCACATGGCTCCTAACCGTCCAGTCATTATTTTGCTGACTGACGGCGAAAACTTAGATGGCCCAGACCCACTCCCCCGCGCCCGCGATGCCAGGGCCAAGGGGATTCGTATTATCACTGTCTCTGCCGGTGAAGACGTACAAAAGAGTGTCCTGCGCGATTTAGCATCCCGTGCGGCAGATTACTACTACAATGACTCGCTTGTCGAGATACCGGATATGCTGCACTCGGTTGTGCAAAAGGTGCAGTGTGGGGGGTAACTCGAACTGCAGTTTATTAGTCAACAGGTGAAACTACAAAAATGGCAAAACGTTGATTGTTTTACAGAGATTAAATCCAAATGTAAGCATGTATGGAGGAATATAATGAAGCGCTCATTTTATTTCATAAGCATAGCTTTGATCGTTGTGTTGTTCCTATTGAGCGCTATTGCGACCAAGAAAACATACGCGCAAAGTTCAGCTATCAAGATTACCGATGTGGTTCCGGCAACGGCGCAAACTGGGGTAATTTTTCAAACATCACTCACTGTCAATTACAGCGCTGGACGCATGATCCTGGCTGGCGATGAACAAGGCACTGGCCGCATGTTTGTGGATGATAATCTTTATATTGATATTACACGTCCCGATGGCACAACGCTGAACTATACCCATTTCTTAGACTTTAACTACTCGCCTGTGGATTTAACCAACTATTTTCAGGTGGGTACAAACAAGGTCAATGTACGTATCGAAAATACCGGTAGCCAAGGTGAAGCTAGCCCGTACTGGCTTGTAAACGTACCTGATGCAGCGGCAAATCTACCGTTCCAGATCACTGATGCTATTCCGACTCTACCCTTTAAGACAGCTGGGTCATACTTTGGCAAATATTTTTATGTAGATTACAACGGTACAGGCCGTTTAATCCTTTCGTCGGCTGCTGATGGTAGAGGACTGATGCAAGTAGACGATACACTATATGTGCAAATCACAAAACCGGATGGAATTAGTAATGTTTATGCTCACTTCAAAGGAACTTTTTCTGCGGCTGATTTGACAGTATACTTTGCTACGGGACGAAATCTAGTACATCTGTGGTTGGAAAATACAGACACCAACGGGGGCTCTAGTGCTTTTTGGTTAACAGATTTACAGTCTAGCGCCGTAACGCTACCCTTTGAAGTTACATCTCTCATCCCTGCTGTACCTACCCAGGGTGACTTTTTGGGGCGATATTTTTACGTAAATTATAGTGGCAATAACTCCCTATGGTTAGCAGCAGATAACACAAGCCAAGGTGACGTGAGTATCAATGGTACACTGTATCTTCAAGTAATTGGGCCTGATGGTTATCAACGCACGTATACACACTTTGGTGGCACTTTTGCACCGGTCGATGTGTCAAATTACTTT
>JBBREZ010000212.1:0-11027 GCA_038225095.1 Caldilineales bacterium | reverse complement strand
GTCATAGTGGCGGTGGGACGGCGATCACAACGGATAATCGTACGGATGTAGTTACGATTGGGGGCGCGATTCCTGAGTGCATTGCACTGGTCATTACCTGAATGGATAACCGATCTTGGCCTGACCAGTGCAATGCACTCTAATTGGTCGCGTTCCCAATCGGAACTACACATGATATTCCTAAACGGCCGATAATCCGTGGCCTGTCTGACTTACTGCCCCACGGCCACTACATGCCCATTCTGCGCGGCCGACGCCTGGATCGCATCCCACAGCCGCGCCATGCGCAAGCCAACTTCGGGTGGACAAGGATTGGGGGTTTCGCCGTTGCGCACGGCCAAGAATTGCTGCCAGACACCCATAGAATTGGGCACAGGTACTGGCTCTGGTTGCGTTTGACCAATCTTTTGTAAATTTAGAAAGTGGCCCCAAATATCGGTAAACAGCACGCCCTGTGTACAAAAGACGCGCACGTCAGAGGTCGAGTTGGTACAAGTATCGCCACACGCGTTCATCGTCACCAACGCGCCGGATTGCAAATGAGCGATCACGGCGCCCAGGATTTCGACGGGCGTACCGCGCTGATCAAACCAGGCGGCTACCTGAGCAAAATCTTCGCCCGCCAAATCGGTGATCGTATTGAGCATGTGCGCACCGGTGTCAAAAAAGTAACCACCGCCCGCCAGTTCTGGCACCTGCCGCCATGTACCCAGATTCGGCGTGCGCCAGTTTTCCCAAGCAAGGCCAGAGATGTTGAGGATCTGGCCCAGTTCGCCGCTGCGCAACATTTGCACCGCCGTGCGAATCTGGGGCGAGAGACTGCCGGGAAAGGCGACGACTAACAGTTTGCCCGTGCGGTCGCGCGCTTCGATCAGCCCTTGAGCCTCGGCGGCGTTAATCACCATTGGTTTCTCTAGTAGGACATCCAGGCCCGCTTCCAGACAAGCACGTGTCTGCGCGTAGTGATAAGCATGCGGTGTGATGATAAAGGCGGCATCCAGTTCAGGCCCATATTGTTGGAGGAGCCGCGCTAAGTCGGGCTCATTCGGCGGCGGCGTCAAATTCTTTTCGGTAAAAAGCTCGCAAACCTTGGCATAGGCCGCGGCGGAAGGTTCGCAGATAATACGAATTTGGGTGGTTTCTGGTTGGGCTAACATTGTTTTGACATGCCAGTAGGCCATGCGCCCACAACCGATCATAACCGTTTGTACTGGTGACTTCATTTATTTTGTCCTTGATTGACTTCGACAATTTTTGCAATGAATGACACGAAACGGATAAATAATCCGTGTAATTCGTTGTAGCCAGTCCTATATCTCTATAATAAACTGTTCAGGTGATTTTATTGCTTGCTAGGCTTGACCCCACCCGCGCCCAGCGCAGCGGCCGGGGGAGGAGTCAGGGTGGGGAAGAGGTCAACGCCCCTTGAATTGCGGTTTACGTTTTTCGATGAAAGCATGATACCCTTCCTGGTAATCCACGGTGGCCGCGTTAGCAAAGTCTTCGTCAAGTTCGGCGAACGTCAAAGGGGTTGGGTCCAGTAGGCGGCGGGCAAATTTTTTATGCGAGCGGTTGGCAAGGGGCGCACCATCGGCAATGCGGCGCGCAGCCGCATAGGTTGCTTGTTCCACTTCGCTGTCTGGGACTACGCGCGTCACCAGCCCTTTTGCTTTGGCCTCATGCGCAGCAAAAACACGGCCTTCTAACAAAATTTCGAGCGCCGTGGCTTGCCCGACCAAGTCGATCAACGCCGCGATTTCTGGATAGGCCATAATTACGCCGATGCGATTGATTGGCACGCCAAAGCGGCTGGATTCACCACAAATCCGCAAATCGCATACGCTGGCGAGTTCCAGTCCGCCACCCACGCAGAGCCCCTGGATCAGCGCAATGGTTGGATGCCGGCAATCGCGGATGGCAGCCATCGCTTCATGCATGATTTTGCCATACGAGCGCGCCTGATCGGGCGTGGCCCGTTCGGTTTCGAATTCGGAAATATCGGCGCCGGGTGAAAAAGTTTTGTCGCCTGCGCCGCGCAGCACAAGACAGCGCAAGGTAAGATCCGCTGTCAACGCTTGGAATACTTCGGCCACGCGCCCCCAGAGCGCTTTGCTAAGCGCATTCAGTTTTTCCGGGCGATTTAAGATGACGGTCGCAATATCATCATTGCGTTGCAGCAAAATAATGTCATCCATAAAGTCTGCTCTCATGTGCCAAGAAATTCCTCATTTGGCTCGCTTACTCTACTTGATCTGACGCCAGCAACGGTTTATCATTCCGCACTTCACACTCCGCACTCCGCATTTTCTACTGGCCGGCCATTGCGCCGGCCATTGTCCCTTTAATCAGATACTGCCGAGCAAAAATGAAAATTAGCAGTGAGGGCAACATATAAATGAGCGCCATTGCGTTCAACATGCCGTAATCTAAATTGGTATAGGCAATCAAGGCGCGGAAAAGACCCAGCGGCATCAGGAACTTTTTGGCGTCTGAGAGCAAGATCAACGGCAAGAAGAAGGTGCTCCATGCGCTATTAAAGGCTAGAATGGCGGCGGCCCCCACTCCTGGCAGCGCCAGCGGGAAAACTACCTGTGACAACGTTTGAAAACGCGTGGCGCCGTCCAGCCAGGCCGCTTCTTCTAATTCTAACGGCACTGAATCGATAAAGCCTTTCATCACCCAGATCATAAAGGGAATATTGCCCGCCGTCAGGCCTAACACGACGCCGGTCAAGGTGTTGAGCAGGCCGAGTTGCCGCATGATCAAGTAAAAGGGCAACACGGTCGCCGTGCCGGGGATAATTTGCACCAATAAGATGCCAAACATTAACCCCCGTTTAAAGCGAAAATCACTGCGCGAAAGCGCGTAACCGCCGAGCGCACAGCACACCAGCGCCAACAGCACACTACTGATCGTGGTGACTAGGCTATTGCGCAACAAGGTCAACGCGTCGCCACGACCAAAGATCGAGTCCCAAAAATGCTGCCAGGTGAAGGTGGTAGGCCAATACAGGTACAAACTAGAGACGTTGGCTGGTTTGTCGGTAAACGCGCTCAACACCGGCCAGATGAAAGGGATCAAGATAAAGATCGCAAAGACGATGAGAAACAAATAGACGGCCACGCTATCCAGCCACTGCTGCCAGCGGCTGCGATTCGCTTGTTGGGTTGCCATTTGATTCGCATTCAACATCGCATTATTTTGGGTAGTCAATGTTCATTCTCCTACTTTCCACTCATTACTTTCAACTGCGCTGGTTGTGATTACAATTCAACCCGCATCAGCCGCAAATAAACAAACGCCAGCAGCAAACTAATCAGCAACATGATCATCGCTGCCGCACTGCCATAGCCTAATTCAAAGAATTGGAAGCCCTGATTATACACATAAATGCCCACCAATTCAGTAGCGTTGCCCGGCCCGCCGCGCGTCAAGGCAAAAACCAGGTCAAACATGCCAAAACAGCCGATGGTGTTGAGCAATAACCAGAGCAGAATCACATAGCGGATCAGCGGCAGTTTGATGCGCGTCAACATCTGCCACCCATTAGCGCCATCAATCGTCGCTGATTCTAAGATTTCTTTGGGAATGCTTTCTAAGCCTGACAGAAAGAGAATCATCGCAAAACCGGAGTTGTTCCAAAAGTTAACCAGCACGATCGATAGCAACGGTGCGCTGCGCAACCATAAGATCGGATTGACGCCAACCCAACCGACCATCCGGTTGAGCGTACCCAATTCCTTGGCGCCTAACATCGAAGACCAGATTAACGCTTGGGTGATGCCGGGAATGACCATTGGCAACACGATCACAGCTAACAGGAAACCCTGGCCGCGCAATTTGCGGCGGCTCAAGATCAGGGCGGCGCTTAAGCCGAGCATAAATTGGCCCAAGTTGGTGTAGAAAGTATATTCTAACGAAAGCCACAGGGCATGGTGGAACTTGTCATCGGCAAACAGCTTGACATAATTCCCCAGCCCGATAAATTTATAATTCATGGCTTTGGGACCAGAGAGCGCCAGGTCTGTAAAGCTCACATAGCTCGCCCACACGGCGGGTACAAGCGTAAAAACTAGAATCATCAACAGGGCAGGCGCCAGGAAGAGGAAAAGTGTTTTACTTGAAAGACGCGTCATATGGATCCAACCTATTGTTAAAAGGGGATACTGACCAATAGTCTGGCAGGTCAGTATCCCCTTTGCGTAATCATCGATTTGTCGGAGGGCGGCTAAAAAGCGGCCTCACCCCCGCGCCCTGTGGGTGCCCCCTTCTCCTGAACGATAGGGCTGTTTCAGAAGAGGGGAGACAAGCGAGTGGTTTTATTCCGACTCCCCCGCTCCGGAACTCAGCTCTTCGATTCAGGTGAGGCTCCTTTGCTGTTAGCTGGCGCGCTTGGCATGTTCCTCGCCCAAACCTTCAATCATCGCTTTCGCGAAATCTTCCATTGCTTGTTCTGCCGTCGCCTTGCCTGTGATAATATCCTCAGTGGCCCGGCCGACACCATCGGACAGTTTGGCGGCGCCCACGCGATCAAACTGGTAGGTGCGACCGGTCTCAAATAACTGGCTGGCGGCATACATCTTGCCGTTGACGATTGTTTTGTACTCTGGGCATTTGTCTGCCATGTCCTTGCGCCCCGATGCCCCACCGATGTGCGTCTTCATGGTGTTACAGAAGACATCCGTGGAGCCGCTGTATTTAATAAACTCGGCGCACCCTTCAATTGATTTGCTCTTAGACGATACAACATCTCCGACGCCGCCACCAACATAGGTAAAAGGTTTGCCGCTTTCGCTCGGGAACTGCCAGCGATCCACCTTGTCGAACAATCCTTCAATCGGGGTGGCGCCTTCGGGGCCCCAGTCAAAGGTCCACTGCCATTCACCGCCGGTCACGATGGCGGTTTTACCTTGCGGGAATTCCTGATACTTGATCGGCTCCCACGGGTTGGGCGACAAGAGTTCTTCCACCGTCAGCCAATTATTTTTGGCTAACGTCTCATAGACCTTGAACGCCTTGAGCAAATTCGGGCTGGACACCACCCATTTGTTATCCTTCTCATCGTAGATTTGGCCATCAAAGCTCAGCCAGACCATCTCGAAGCCTTCACTCCAGGTGCCGCCACCCCACGGTGTCGCTGCCGGTAGGCCACATGGCTTGGCTTTGGTCTTCTTGGCAATCTGATCGCAGGTGGCATAGAAATCATCCCACGTTTTAGGTTGGTCGGTCGAGATGCCGGCATCTTTCAGCACGTCCTTGCGATAGAAGAAGGTGAAGGTCGTGCCGCCAGGTAGACCCAGGAGTTTGCCATCATATGTCGCCAATGGTTTCAGTACATCATAATATTGCGACCACTCCGACCAAGTTGTCAGATACGGCCCCATGTCAGCTAGATAGCCAGCCGCCGCAAAATCGGCAATTAACTCAGCATTGACACGGGCGATATCGGACAGCGTGCCAGCCGCAGCGTCCAGCGTGATTTTGGTCTTCATATCATTGTCGGTGGCTGGCCCAGAGACAGCGACGACTTGTAAGGGTTTTCCCTCTTGTTTCATCTTGGCGTTGAAGCCGTCGACGACGATCTTTTTGACCTTGTTTTCCACATCACGATCTGGTGTAATGTAGCTTAGTTCGATGGTAGCGGCGCTTGGCGCGGCGCCACCGCCGGCATTTTGGGCTGATGGCGCGACGGGTGTACAGGCCACCAACGCGCTGCCAGCGGCGATTACAGCAGACGTTCGCAAAAATTGTCGTCTTGAAAGCGCGCGATTACGGATTGCCATTCTATTCTCCTTTGTCCTTTGAAGCCAAGTAATTAATCGAAGGCGGGCGGGCCAGGTAAATGCCGTCTCATTTCAGCATTCGAGTAGATATTAAGTATTACCCATCATAAACTAGTTGTTGTAAAGAGGTAGGTAGATGTTGCGCGATGAGTATAACACCTGCCTGATCGCTTTGTCAATCTGATAGGAAAACTTGGAAAATTTGGGTGGCTGGTTGCTGCGAATTGAGGTTCAAAACTGGATAATTTGCAGTCGCTTGTTAAATTTGTTGACAAAGTTAGAGAGTCCGTTATGATAGAATAAATTTTGTAACGATTCAGGCGCAGCGCTGTACAGGTAGATGGGTAGACCCGTAAACAGGGAGATAGGGTATACTTCCTGTTTACGGCCCATCTACTGATGGGCGTTTACCTAGCTCCACAAGGGCTGAACAGTTACTAAATTTTTAGCGTAAGCGCCTATCAAAACCTCTCTATCCCTCATAGAAATCGGTTGTTTTTAGATGGGTTTTAAGCCTTTGACAGGGAAATCGCGTGAATAATCGGATTGGACAACCAGAACTACTCAAAGAAATTAATCTTAGTCGCGCTTTTGATATTTTAAAAAGCGCGCGCATCCTCTCGCGGCCTGTGTTGGCCCACCAGACGGGGTTAAGTCGCGCCACGAGTGCTGTTTTGATGGAAGACTTGTTGCGCGCGGGGGTCGCCAAACATGTTGGCCTCGGTGATTCTACTGGTGGGCGGCCACCCGCCTTGCTGGAATTCAACCCCGATGCGGCCTACGCGCTGGGCGCACGGATGGTCGATCATCGTTGGGACATTGTGATTACGAATTTGGACGGCCACGTAGCGCACCGTTTGGATATACCGATCTTGAATCATACGCCCGAGGCGGCAGTGGCTGCCTTGCACGAAGGGGTCAAAATACTCACCACTGCGGTCGATCAAACGCGTGTTTTGCCAGCGATTGGTTTGGGCACGCCTGGCCTTGTGGACATGGACGCCGGCGTGATCAAAACGGCGGTAGATGTGAATTGGTTTGAAGTGCCGATCCGGGCTATGGTCGAAGAAAAGTTGCATTTGCGCACTTTTGTGGCGAATCGAAGCAAGGTAGGGGCGTTGGCCGAATATTGGCATGGTGCGGCGCGCAATTTGAAAAACATTATCTTTATTTCGATTGGTACTGGCATCGCTGCCGGGATTGTGCACGAGGGTAAGCTCTTTATGGGCGCCAATTCCAGTGCTGGCGAATTAGGCCACATCACCATTTTGCCGGATGGCCCGGTCTGTCGCTGTGGCAATCGGGGTTGCCTGCAACAGTTGGTTTCCGAAACGGCGATTGCCGATCGCGCCCGCGTCCGTTTGCGCGAGGGCGGCGATACCATGCTCTGGACGCTGGTGGGGAATTATCCAGAGCGCGTTACTGCAAGCATGGTCTTCCAGGCTGCCGAACAAGGTGATGCGCTCGCTGGTGAAATTGTCGTGGAAATGGCGCGTTACTTGGGGATTGCGCTCGCCAATCTTATCAACCTCTTTAATCCAGAATTGATCGTGCTTGGTGGTCCGCTCGGGCAAGTTGGCCAAGTGTTGTTGGAACCGCTCTTAGAAGAAGTACGGCGGCGCGCCATGGCCTATCCATTGTCGGTGGTGAAAATTGTAACCAGTGCCATGGGTCCCGATGCCGGCGCAATTGGGGCCGCGGTGCTGGTCTTGCAACGCGCCAGTGAATTGATCTTTGGGGGGAAGTGATCCAGGCACAGATCAATTAGCGTGAATTTTATCTGTGCCTGGGCCTTTAGAAAAGCCCACCGAATCAATTCGGTGTCTGTTATGCGAAACCCGTTAAAACGGGTTAGCTAGGGTAGGCAAACGTGTTTTAACACGTTTTGTGTAACAGGCGATGAATTCATTCATCGTCAACTCTTTTGAAACAACTTCTTAACTTTCTAAAAACTTCACTTGTTCCGCATTCAGTTGAACCTCTCCTGCCGTCAAGCTATCCTGTAATTGCTCCAGATTTTGGCAACCCACAATAGCGATGGTGGTAAACGGTTGGGATATCAGATAGCCCAGGACAATTTGGGTCACGGAAAGGCCAGTCTCCTGCATCAGCTGTTGGATGCGCTGAAAGCGTTGTTGGTTTTGCGGGCTATGATAGATGCGCAGCGTGTTCGGCTTGATCGTATCGTTGCGGCCTTGAGCCATTTTATTAAACAACCCATTGGCCTGTGCTGAATAGGGAATCGCCGCCAGACCGGTTTCCTTGTGATATTGCCACATCTCCTCGTCCATCAGCGCCAACGTGGGATCGCCAATGGCGGCGTAATCGATGACGCCAATATTCCACAATGGCTGATTGGCGACAAAACCTTGCCCACCGTGGTCACGGGCATAGTCATTGGCCGCTTTCAGGCGCGCCGTTTGCCAGTTTGAAGTCCCGAAATGGCGGATTTTCCCCGCTTTTACTTGCTCATTTAAAGTATCAATGATCACTTCCACCGGGCGTTTGGGGTCATCGCGATGTAGCCAATAGAGGTCGATGATCTCGGTTTGTAAATTTTTTAGACTGGTGTCTACATCGTGGCGAATATCTGCGGGCGCCATACGGCTAACCTGCATCGACGAAAGTTCAGGATGCGCCCCCTTTGTCGCTACGATCATTTGATCGCGCGCGCCGCGTTCCTTTAGCCATTGGCCCAGCGTTTTTTCACTGATATTGCGTTCACCAGGCAACCAATTGGCATAGACCGCGGCGGTGTCCAGGAAATTGCCTCCCTGTTCCATAAAGGCGTCGAGCATCCGAAACGATGTAGTCAAATCGATTTTGCTGCCAATATCCGCCGAGCCCAGGCAGATGACGGATGGCTTGAGATTGGTGTTGAGAATCGTTGTATAGTGCATTGTGTGCGCTTTCGTATGGTTGGTAACTAAATTGTTATACGGAAATGAGTTTGAAAATCGGCGGATCGAATCTTCCGGGAAGCGGTCAGCATTGCAGGATTAGCGAGCCGATAGGTGACCGCTTCCCGGAAGATGGGTCTACTCTAGTCCGCCGCAGCCGCTCCCACTGGTTGGATCATTATCGGCTGCGTTTTCGACTTCTTCACCTTGGGCAGGAAGAAGACCAGAGCCGCGTTCACGACTGGAACGGCGCACAGCAACAACAGAGCCGTATAGAGACCCAGGCGCGTCGGCTCGGCCAGCCAGCCGGTCAGTTGAAGGCCAAGACCACCCATTGCGAAGACAAAGCCCAGCGCCACGCCGGAACCCACACCCGCGTTCTTGTGAAACAAACTTTGCGCCATCACCAGCATGGGTGGCCAGGCCGCCCCCGATGCAAAGCCCAGGAAAGGCGCCACCCAGAACGCGCGGTGATCGCCCAATATAAAGATCGACGCCATTAGGGGCGCCGCGATCAGCATCGAAACGATCATCACGCGCCCGCCACCTATGCGGTCCGATAACATGCCGCCGACCAACGACCCGAAGGCCAACACAAATAACATAAGTGAGGAGAGCAAACTGGCTTCCGCCTTGCTAAAATGCGCAAGATTCACAAAGAACTGCGGCATAAAAGTCGAGAAAGATTCCTGCGACCAGGCGCGCAGCGACATCACCAGAATTAGCGCCACAATTCCCGTGGTGGTAAAGATCGGG
Source organism: Caldilineales bacterium (assembly GCA_038225095.1). Classification (GTDB taxonomy): domain Bacteria; phylum Chloroflexota; class Anaerolineae; order Caldilineales; family Caldilineaceae; genus JAPLGZ01. The sequence goes on along the minus strand of JBBREZ010000212.1, from coordinate 1,588 downwards.
TTCAGTTCGAGTTTCCAGTTCGCGCTTTTCTTCACCGCGTCGCTCGTCGGTTCGGCCTGACCGGTGAGGAAATAGAGCATTGGCACAATGACCAGGGCAATGGAGGCGAGGATCCAGGTGCCGTGGACGCCATACCAGCCCATCACCAGGGCGGCCAGAATTGGCCCAAGCGCAAAGCCCGTGTTGCCGCCCAGCATAAACATGGCGACGCCCATTGTCTTGTTGGCGCCCGCCGCCCGATTGGCCCCCGATGCCCCTTGCGGATGGAACGCTGCCGAGCCCAACCCAGCCAGCGCAGCCACAAGCGTGGCGGTGGCAAACGTCGGCATAAAGCCCACCAACCCTTGTAACACCGCCATCCACAATACCCCACCCACGGCAAACCAGCGACCTCCATAGCGGTCACTCAAATAGCCAAACAGGGGTTGTGTCAGCGAGGAAGTCAGCTTATATGCGCCCAGCAAGAGACCAATCTGCGCTAAATCCAGATGCAGCGTATCTTTGAGATAGAGACCCACGACAATTGGCATCGCCCCCGCCAACATATCGGTGCAAAAGTGGCCGAGGGTCAGGCTCCACAGGGTGACATTTCTGAGTAAGGTGCGCATTCGTTGTCCATTTCGTTTGTTTAGGAGCAGAAACATCAATCAATGATATAATTTTACCATAAATGGATTATAATTGGGCTAGTTGGCCTATACGCCAGATTCGTTCTGCCGCCTAATCGATTGTAGGACGGTTAAGGGCGTTCTCGTGTAATGATGAAGGGTAAACATCTATGCGTGACATTCAAACATTGGAACCGCAAACATCAGCCTCGGTGGCTACTATACCTGCACCGGTTGCCGCCTATGTCGTTGATGCCTATGTCTATGGCTGGCGTGATATACAGGTCACGCTGCCGAACGGCGAACAGCAATGGCAACGCATGCCACTCACCCTGGACGACGTGCTCCACCCACAAGAAGAAGACATGCTTATGCCAACCGAAGAACATGAACGCTGGCGAAATTATCTGTATAGTGTGATGACGGCGCTGTTGGTCGATCAGCCGACTGCCGTTATTCTAAGCGATACCAATGTGGCCTGGGATGCACCGGACATCAAGTCGCATCGCCCTGACCTCTCCGTGATCTTTAATGTGCGTCAATTAAAAAATTGGAGCACCTTTGACGTGCGTGAAGAAGGGACGCGGCCAGCGCTGATTATCGAAATCACCTCACCAAAGACGCGCCATGTAGACTTAGAAGCTAAGTTCGATGAGTACGAGCAGGTGGAAGTTCCTTTTTATGTGATCATTGACATTCGCCAACGTAAGCGCGGCGTTACGCGTGAACTTAAAGGCTATCACTTAACTCCAGATGGCTATCAGGCGTTGCTGCCCAATGCGCAGGGCTGGTTATGGCTAGAGCCAGTTGGCGCTTGGCTAGGGATCACAAATGGGGCAGTTGTTTGCTACGACCAAGATGGTAAACTGCTTGAAAATTATGCCGCTCTGACCAAAGCGAAAAAACAGGCTGAAGCGCGTGCTGCCGAACTTGAAGTGCGACTACACCAATTAGAAGAAGAACAACGCCGGCAGTCCAGG
>JBBREZ010000211.1:0-11029 GCA_038225095.1 Caldilineales bacterium | reverse complement strand
TAAGGATTGCAGGCGCGCTTGATTGACGCCGGTTACTGATTCGTCGTTGTAGATGAGCTGGAAGGTGCCGAGCAACTGGAGTTGGAGCGTAGACATAGTCCATTAGCTTATACGAAGTGGCATCACCCCTTGCAACGTGGCATATTTAATTATACCCAATCTCGTTGTTATGTGCGAATAGAACAAGCTTTTTAGTTTGCTTCATCTTTCAATCATGATAAAATTATGATTGAAAGATGTTTGTTCACGAATGGAGAAAGCTATGTATCATGCACCGAGAATTGAACCAATCAGCAACTTAGTCAGAGACACCAGTAGCTTCATAGAAAACCTCAACGGCGGCCCCGTTCATTTGACACAGCGCGGCCATGAAACCGCCGTCATTCTATCGTCACTAGAGTGGCGAAAATTAGTAGAATATATTGAGAATCTGGAAGCAGTCGTTGCTATGTATAAAGCAGAGCAAAAAGGCGAAATGGATCATATGTCCCCAGAAAAGCTAGATGCGTGGGCAGCGGAATGAACTATCATGTGGACATCCCAAAACCAATCCGCCTTTGGATTGATCAGAAGTGTCCAGGTAACTATCGACAACGGCTCAAGCGGGCTGTCCAATCACTTTCTTCAGTGCCATATCCGAACTATGCTGAACGATTGGCAGCTCCGCTTGAAGATTTTTATAGCCTGCACATTGACAACTATCGGATCATCTACACAGTGGGTGAAAAAAACAGTGGATAAAGAAAAACAAATTGTCAAAATTGCCTTTGTAGGCACACATGGCACAAAACCATATTCAGCGTTAGATTTGACGAATTCGCTATACCAACCCGCCTCGTACAAAAGCGCATAGCCACTCGACAAGCGCCTCAATATCGTCCATGTGGCCGGTCTCGAAAGGGGTGTGGGTATAGCGCGCCGGAAAGGCGACCATGGCGCTGGGGATATCGGCTTTCATGAAGGCCGAACTATCACTGCCAAATGAACCAAAGACACTATGCTGGATTGGAATCCCAGCATTGCGCGCCGTCGTTTCCAACGCAGCCGTTAACTTGTGGTCATAATGCACCAGTGCATCCTTGTGCACGAGCAGCGGACCAGCCCCCAGGCGCGCCGGCATCGCTCGATTCGCCACGCCGGGAATATCACCCGCCAACCCAATTTCGACGGCGATCGCCGCGTCAAAGCGTTCATGGGCAGCCAAAGCGAAAGCGCCAATCAAACCGATTTCTTCTTGCACGGTACAGGCTAGCGTCAACGCGCAGCGCAATTCTGCGCGCGGCACGCGGCGCAACACTTCGGTGATCACCGCCAGCGGCACCCGATCATCCAGTGCCTTGCCGACAATGTGATCGCCCCATTGTTCGGTGGTGGCATCCCAGATCACGCGTGTGCCGGGCGTAACGCCGCGCGCGATCAATTCATGGTAGGACAAACCGGTGTCGACCCAGAAGTCATCCCAGGTTAATTCATGCAATTCAGGTAAGGCGAACGAGGCCAGGTGTCCTGTGGTCGTCGCAATGACGCCGGGAATAATCCCCGAACGGGCCAAAATTTTAACGCGTTGGCCCAAGTAGAAAGCATTGCGATTGCCGGCGGGCCGCACCCAGTTCTGCCCATTCGCCAACCACAAAAACCCACCTGGATCAATCGCGCGCACCAGGTAACAAAGTTCATCGGCATGGGCAGCCAACAATAATTTGGGGCCTTGTCCCCCACAGCGGGCCAGCACGTTGCCAATGCGCGTACGTTCGGTCTGCGCGCCTGCTTCACGCCATAAGGTTTCCATGCGGTCTAACACGCTACTTTCTTGCCCAACCGGGCCGACCAGTTCGGTCAGTTCTTTGATAAGTTCAAACATACGCTACCACCTTATTTAATCATTTTCGTTACAGGAATGAGTGGCGAATTACGAGTTAGGCATTGTGATGCGTAGATTCTTAACGCATGTTACGCAGACAGAAAATTTGACGCAAAGGCGCAAAGGAACGCAAAGAAAAACAAAACCGGTGGGGCATGAAGTACTTTACGCGAGATGCCCGAATTTTTGCTTGACCAACCTTGGCCTACGCTGTGTTTAATTCTGGTTTTCCTTTGCGTTCCTTTGTGTCTCCGCGCCTCTGCGTCAGTTTTTTTGATCAAACCGCGTAACGTGCGTTCTTAACTAGCAATTCGCAACTGCGCACTCAAAAGACAATCACCGACCGCAGTGTCTCGCCCCGCTCCATGGCCGCAAAGGCTTCCTCGGTTTCATCGAGCGTAATCGTGCGGCTGACCAGTTTGTCCAGGTTCAACTGGCCCTGCCGATACCATTCGGCCAGCAGCGGGAAATCGCGCGTGGGCAAGCAATCGCCATACCAGGAAACACACAGATGACCGCCCGTATCAAAGAAACGCTGCATGTCAAGGTTCAAGGTGGGGCCAGGGCCGGGCACGCCGATCAGGACACAAGTGCCCGCCAAATCGCGACAGAAGAGCGCCTGTTCGAGCGTTTGGGGTTTGCCCACTGCTTCAAAGGAATAATCGACCCCATTGCCGCCGGTCAGTTCTTTAATTTTCACAATTGGATCGACTTCTTTGGCATTGACCGTATGGGTGGCACCAAATTCCTTAGCCCATTCCAGTTTACGCGGGTCAATATCAACGGCAATGATCGTCGTTGCACCAGCCAACCGTGCCCCTTGAATCACGCTGTCGCCCACGCCGCCGCAGCCAAAGACGGCGACGCTTGAGTCAGGGGTTACACCAGCCGCATACAAGGCCGCGCCGATGCCCGTCATGACGCCGCAGCCTATCAACGACATTTGCGGCGCTGGCAACATTGGGTCATAGGGCACGGCTTGGTCGGCATGCACCACGGTATGGGTGCAAAACGTACCAATGCCAAGCACGGGGTTCAACGTCTCACCCGCCAACGTGCGCATCCGCTTTTCAGCGTTTAGGCTGGCGGCACAGAAATTAGGTTTGCCCTTCAGACAAAAACGGCACTTGCCACACGGCGCACGCCAGGCCAGAATCACATGTTCGCCGACTTTGCGCGTGGTCACGCCAGGGCCGACGGCTTCGATCACGCCAGCGCCTTCATGGCCGAGTAAAAACGGATAACCACTAGTGCCATAAACGCCCATTTTGACGCCCAGATCAGTATGGCACACACCGGAGGCGAGGATGCGCACGAGCACCTCATTGGCGCCCGGATCATCAATGGTGAATTCTTCGACTTTGGCCGGTGCGCCGGGAACGCGTGAGATCACACCGCGTGCTTTAATTGGCATAACAATTCTCCTTGTAATGCATAAATTAATGGAAATGGGTCATCTGAATACAAGCATAGCCTAGGGTAAACATCATGGCACAACTTTCCTGTTCAGGCAATGTTGCTAGGCAATCGCGAACTTTGCTTGCGCCCGCCTGGGTTCGGTTACACCCACTGAAGGGAGAGCGGCGCACCGGTCAGGTCTTGGTCGAGGCGCAAGCAAAGTTCGCGATTACCCTAGCTGGATCCTGTACTTACCATTGATGCTTCAAAAAGACGGACGAAGTGAAAACGTATAATAATCATCAGCTATTCGAAAGATAAAGGATGTCACAATCTAGGTAGATTTGCAAATTACACGAGTAAGCATCCATCCAGTTATGTACTTACGTTGGGATTACGTATGGAAATCGTCTGAAATATATCCAACACTAACAGCCAAATTGAGGCAAAATGGGCGTTAGCCTGCCAATTTTGCGGCAATCTGCCAAATATCGGTTTGGCGTTCGGCTACGGGTCTGCTAAGATGGCCCGCATGAACCGCGCCACTAAAATTTTACCCCTTGTTCGTTTATTATCATTATTTTTTGTCCTAGCCGGATTGAACGCGATGGCTTTCTTGGCGACGCCTCTATTCGCTCAAGATACTGTTGGTCAACTTTCGCCGGCCGCCCAGGCGATTGCCCAAGGTATTAATCAACAGCGGGTGAGCAATGGCTTGCCCGTCTTGACGGTCCATCCTCTGCTCGATCAAGCAGCCCAAAACCATGTCGATGATATGATTGCCAACCATTTTTATGGGCACGCAGGCAGTGACGGTAGTTATGCGCGCCAACGCGTTGACCGGGTTGGGTATAATTCTGGCGGTTGGGTTAGTGAGAATTGGGTCACGTCGAACAGTCCCGATAGCGCATTAAATTGGTGGATGAGTGACTGGATTCATCGGGTCAATATCTTGAACCCCAATTGGCGTGAAGTAGGGGTTGGCGTAGGCGTCGATCCAAATGGTGGCACAATTTTTGTCACAGACTTTACGGCTGGCAGTAATGGTGAAAGGCCGGTCGACAGTGGCGTTGTAGCAAATACCCCCATCGCATCTGAACCGTTGTCTGTACCGACCGGCGGCATCGATTATGCGATCCAACCCGGTGACACTTTGTTGGCAATTGCCTATCGCTACGGCTTAGATTGGGTGGTGATCGCCGAAAGCAACAAACTTGGTGAAGAGACGCTGCTGCAAATCGGGCAAGTCCTGCATCTACCCGGTGTCAAATCCGTAGGTGGGCCGGTTGCCGATAAAAGCGAGCCAAGCGAAGATAATCAGCCAACAGCCAAAGCGGAGGCGCCTACGGGCAATCGAACCGCCAACGGCTTTACCCGTTCGTACACGGTGCAACCTGGCAACACCTTGGTCGATATTGCCGGGATTTATAACATTAGCTGGGAAGAATTAGCCGCAGCGAACAACTTACAAGAAGGCAGCGTGCTCAAGATTGGCCAGGAATTGAGCATTCCAGGTGAAATACCATTAGCCGCCGCAGCGAACGCAGAAGCAAAGAATACGGACGTCAAGAGTGATGCAACGAATGATGTAAAGGCTGCGGAAGCAACCTCAGATGTACCTCAGTATTATGAGTTGCAAGAAGGTGATACGATTATCAGTGTCGCCGTCCACTATCATCTCGATTGGGATGCTGTGCTGCGCATGAATAACCTCAACGAAGACTCGCTTTTGCAACTCGGTCAAAAGATTCGCCTCCGCTAAAACACCAATTGAACGTGCCGGGGACAGACGGGGCAACCAAGCTTGCTCTATCCACGACCCGTTCCCCGTCCGTCCCCGGCACGTTGATCGTCCTCGCATCTAGCCCCTGTATTCTTCAATTCCAAGCTAATTGACTGCGCGTGGCCCAATATAAGTCCGGCGCTTCGGCCAGGGTTGCCAAGGTTAAGGCCGCTTCCTCATCCCAAGTAACCTGCTGTGCGGCCAGATTTGCCGCAAGCTGCTCTACCGTCGTTGCGCCACTCAGCACAACATCTGCCCAGGGTTGGGCTAACACGGCGGCCAGCGCTAACGCATCCACTGTCGTCTGCAAACGCTCGGCCTGTTGTTGGAGCAAAATAAGTTTTTCGGCAAAGGCAGGATGGCGATTGCGTAAAGTCAATCGGCCATTGGCCAGCGCCTCTTTGATAATGATCCCCAGCCCGGCCGCATGCGCTGCTTGCAAGGCGTTAGTGGCCGATGGTTCTAGCAAATTCCAGGTGGCCTGGACACAATCAAAAACGCGCACGCCGTTCACAACTACAGCCAGCACTTGGCTCAAGACTACAGCCTGATTGGCACCACTAAGCGATAAACCGATAGCAATGCCCTGGCTTTTCAGGCGCAACAATTCATCTAGAACCGGGCGATTTTCAAGCACACCACTCGCCAACGTGGCCGAATGAACTTGATATAGACGTAGATAAGATGAATGCTTTGTGGGAGCATGCGTGGCCAAGTTGGCCCGGCTCTCCTGCCATTGGTACTGTAAAACCGGCAACGAATGGTCTTTAATTTCATGATGCGCGGCCTGCACCTGCCACTCAGCCGTGTAGGTATAGCCCCATTTCGAGCCAATCGTCAAACTATCTGGTGCAATCTGGCGCGCCCGTAGCCACGCACCTAGAAATTCTTCGGCGCGCCCATAGGATCGCGCCGCGTCAAAATAACGAACACCATCCTGCCAGGCAGCGTCTAAAATGCGCCACGCCCGACGCTCCATCGCCGCTACGGCATAATCACCGGCGAGATCGGCAGCATGTTCCAAATTGATATAACCGGGCCGACCTAGCGCGGCCAAACCCAGACCCAGCACAGAAACCGGAAGATTGGTTGAACCGAGCGAACGCAAATCAAGGCCCTTTCTATTAGGATTATGCCAGAATGACAAGTTGGAAAGCTGATAGAGTAAATAAACTCCGCTTGGCATAAAGTATAAACGGTGGCAAACCAGTAAGCAATAAATAGACATGATTCGGAATAAATAATCACAGGGGGAACAGGCTTCGACGTGAGCGACTCGACTGAGCTCGTCGAACGTCTCAACCGAACGGTAGACAAGTACACAGGGATACAGGTTGTGTACCCCTGTGTACTTGTCTACCTAACACCTATCCTCCGTTATGCCAAATAACCTTTAATATCTATCTAAATCTGTATCCTTAGGTTGTATCGCTGTCTATAGCAACGTTGTACAAAGCTGTGTACCCTAAGTTTACATTCAAATTTTGCAATAGGAGGAAAAGCAGATGGCAAGAAAAGCACATCATCAAGAAAATAGCCAAAATCAAGAAAATACGGAAGCTGATCTCGTCGCCTTGAGTGAGCAGCCACGAAAAGCGTCAAATTTACCAAATGGCGAAACCGAATTTATGCTAGAAGATGCTCCACGCTTCGAATCGATCGATACACCCGAGCCGCTTGATAGCAAAACGGCGACAATGCAGCAGAGCGCGCCGTATGAATATCAACCGCCTAATAGCTTGGCAACCCAAAATGATCGCAACAATGGCAATGAAGTCAGCGAATCTGGGCGACAGAACATGCAAACTCAGCCTGATCCAGCGCCTAAGCAGGCTAGTGGACAACAAGACATGAATTTCTCACAATTTACCAGCGCCAATCAGCGCAATACCTATATCAACCGCAATAATGGCGGCTATGTGACTCAATTGTTGAATATGAGTGATGTCAAACAGTGGTTTTCACTCTTGGGCGGCGTTTATCTGGCTATTTATGGCTTAAGCCGCTCCTTGGGCAGCCTAACCGTGGCTGGCGCAGGCGTAGGTCTGGTCTATTACGCAGTGACTGGTCGCTGGCCGTTGGCAGACCGCATCAGCAGTGTAAAAACCCGACAAGGCGGCGCCAGTACAGCATCTGCCAAGGGTGCATTAAGTGCGCTCCTCAACACGAACGAATCGACCAACACTCAGAATATTCTGGTCAAGGCGCCGCTCCAAGATGTTTATCAGGCGTGGGCTAATTTTGAGAATTTCCCGAATTTTATGCGTCACATTAAACAGGTGGACAAAACCGGTGATCGTACGAGCCACTGGGTCATGGAAGGGCCGCTTAACACCAAGATCGAGTGGGATGCCGAGACAACACGGCTGGATGAGAACAAACGCATTGCCTGGAACAGCATCACGGGTGATATTAAAACCAGTGGTCAGGTGACCTTTAATGAACTGCCCGATAACCAAGTCGAAGTGACCGTTATGCTCAAATATGTTCCACCGGCTGGCCTGGCCGGCGAGATCGTGGCGGAACTCTTTGGCAGCCCAGAAGTCAAATTGCTTGAAGATTTGCGCAATTTCAAACGCACTATCGAAAGCCAGCGCCAACCAGCTTAGGCATGACGACTAAATAAGTTGTCCATTGCGGAGATTAAAGCGTAGAGATTGGAGAGTACAGGGCAACCATCGCCAATCTCTACGCGCCAACTTATTGAATCGCTACGCCTTAATGCTTGGCTGGACTAATAAAAATTGAATGAACAGAAAGCGGGGCCACGAGTGACTCCTGCTTTTTGCACAAGTTCTGTTCGAGTGCGGTAAAACAAAGGGTAGTCAAAGACCTAACAAAACAGAGAGGAGACGGGTGTGTCTCCTCTCTGTCGATCCAATAAGCCATTTAATCAAGTACCCAGCCCATCTATTTTTTAGTCACAATTGGTTTTTCTGGTCGTGTAATAGCAAGCGTGGCTGGTTTGTTCGATAGCTCGGCATTGCGGGCAATACTGTAGAAGCCACAAGCAATCACAATTAACATAAAGACAGACATAGCCACCTCCGAATCGGTAGAAACAATAAAACCACAATATACTGCATCATGAGTTTAGCAGTCATTAAAAACCGAATCAATATATCTAGTTACAGAGGCAGGGTATAGAGCGAGGAATATTTCTTGGCTGATAGATAACCCACCCTGGTCAATCTAATCAACTAAACCAACGTCCTCAAGCCGGATCGAGCTTTTTGTTGGTATTTCTGTCGTTTGCAGGACTTAGCCTGATAGTGATAACATAGTGATAATTGTTAGTTTGAGGCAAGGTGGATCAGAGCAATGGCGCATTTTTTTGAGCGAAGGTCGCCTTGTTAAAGCTAACCTCCCCGTTTCATTCCAAAAAGAATACTAAAAAATGAAGAAATTAAGATGAACCTCAGGAGGAATCCATGATTCGTAAGATTGGTTGGAGTGTGCTCTTCATTGCGTTTGCTTTTGTCGGTCTGTGCGCCAGCATTTTCTGGCGCAATGACATGAGCGTGGCAAACCTGGCTAGCAATGCTGCGGCAAGCGCCCAGGTGATGACAAGCCACCCCAGTATAGCTATTACCACAACAAATACCATCACAGCATCGATCAAGCATGCTATCACTACGTCAAATACCAGTTCTGTCACCGCGCCGATCACGAATGCCGTCAGCACACCAACAAGGTCAATTGGCGCAGTTGGCACGATTGATTTGACTACTAAACATCAGGTTGTGTTGGATGCGAGTGGCAAAATCAGGGATGTAAACGTTGAAGTAGGTGACGAGGTTGCCGCTGGCGATGTGCTCGTTGCGCTGGATACGACCGACCTCCAGGCCGCCGTCAAGAAAGCCGAGATGAATTCGGAAACGGCCCGCTTGGCCTTCGAAGAACTTTCCAAAGGCGTCGATCTGGGTGATATTGCGCTGGCCCAGGCTAAACTGCTGCAGGCGAGCGAGACCCTGACCAAGACCCTAAAAGGTCCCACAGGTGATGAACTCAAGGCCGCTGAAAGCAATTCAGCGGCGGCTTGGGCGTCCTACAACGACCTCAAGGCTGGTCCAACGGCGAGTAAGAAAATCCAGGCCCAGGCTGCTTTGAAACAGGCCCAATTGGATGTACAACAAGCACAGCGCGCCTATGACAAGATCTCTTGGCAACCCGATGCCGGCACTACTTCGGAAGGCGCCACGCTCCAAAAAGCCACGATCGATTATGAAGCAGCCCAAGCGGCCTATGATGATCTGATCAAACCGCCAACGACGGCCGATTTACAAGCGGCGTTAAGCACTGCCTACACAGCCCAGGACGCGCTGCAACAATTAAAAGATAAGCCTACTACGGGCGATGTCGGCGAGGCCAAAGCCAATGTCGCTGTGGCCCAGGCCACTTTGGGCAAGACCACACAAGGCCCAACCAAAGCTGCTCTACGCACCGCTGAGATTGCGGTAGAGTCGGCGCTTATTGATTTGGAACAAGCGCGCAAAGACCTGAATAATGCCCAGTTGAAGGCGCCACTTTCCGGCACAATTCTGGCCGTCAATGTGGAGCCTGGTCAGGTTTCCAGTAGCGGTGATGTGGCCGTGGTCATGGCCGACATCAGCAAGATCAAACTAGTCGTCAATGTTGAACAAAAAGACATCAGCCAAATCGCAGTGGGCCAGGGCGCAGAAATTTCCATTTATGCATTGCCAGGTAAGGCTTTCAAAGGCGTCGTCGAGAAAATTGCGCCGGTCAGCAGTTCGGATAAGAGTTTTGTCGGCTTCCCAGTGACGCTACGCTTTACAAACTCGGATATGGCGGCCGTGATTCCTGGTATGACGGCTTCTGCCACCTTTGCCGCCAAACTGACCAGTCAATAACATCGATTCCGATGGTGAACTGAGCATAATAGCGATTATGTGGAATATGGGAAACAGGGGGATAGGGAAAAAGACGTGTATACCTGTCTCCCTTTCCCTCTATGTACTTATTCCGAATAAAACTAATGTACGCGCGCTACTGGTAGCGCGCGTACACCATAGCGCAACCGTACCATGAGCATTGACATAAGGCAAGCGAAATTCGAGCAATGAATCAAAAAACAAATTTTTATCAGTGGGACGCTACACCAGCGAAACGCCCACTAAATTTTCTGCTTTTGTTGGCAACGGCAGGTCTGGCAGCCCTATTGGTCATGCCTGCGCCAGCGAGCCTGGCCGCGCCCAGCCGCGCAGTGACGCCAAACGCCCCAACCGCCACGCCGACTGCCGTTGTGATCAATGCGGTGGTTGGGGCAGGCGGCGCAACGCTCTGGAACAAGGATGGAGCAGCCATCCAAACGCTGAACGCTGGCGCTAATCTCGTCGCCACGGCGCGCTCTACCAATTCACAATGGATCTACGTACAAACCGATGACGGCGCTGCCGGTTGGGCGGCCACCAATACCCTGATCGCGGCGAACGTAGCTGGGTTGCCAGCGCAATCGATTAGCTTGACGCCAGTCACACCGACTACAGCGCCAACCGCTGCACCGACAGCGACCCTAATCGCGCCGACGAAAGTGCCTTTGCGCGCGGTTGCGCCGACGGTTCTGCCCGCGGCGGAACCAGTGACAGTGTCCGCGGCGCCAGCCGGGGCAACGAACGGGCTAACCGTGCAGGTTACAGCCGGAACCGCTATCAACATGCGCGGCGGTCCTGGCACGAATTATGCCGTTGTCGGTCGGGCCCAGCCAGGGGAAACATTGGTGGCGCTTGGTCGTAATGCAGCCGCCGATTGGGTGCAAATTCAGACGAAGAATACCGCCTATGGGTTTGGCTGGGTGGCAACGCGCTTGGTTACCGCGAGTGCGGCGTTGACGGATTTACCCATTGCGACCAGCGTGCTGGATGCAGCAGCGAGCACAGTCAGTGCATCGCCAGCAGCACAACCGGCGGCAAGCCACCCCACTGTGTCTAGCACCGGCCCGACCGGCTTGAGAGGCAAGCTCGTTATTC
>JBBREZ010000210.1:0-11044 GCA_038225095.1 Caldilineales bacterium | reverse complement strand
CCGGGTTGATGGCTGGGTTAAAGGCGATCACTTTCTGCAAATTGTGAATGGGCTGCTCGCGATGGTGAAGCGCCAACCGTAAGGCAAAGTTGCCACCCATCGAAGCGCCGACAATATAAAACGGTTGGTCCCTGGCCATTTCTGCCACGCGCTGCACTGCGGTGGCGGTTTCTTCAAGCAACGTGCCCATAAACAGGCCGGGATTGAGCGCGTAGGGATTCACATGCAAATTCGGCCCATGATCGCGCAAATTAAGCCGAAACACATCAAAACCGGCTTCACTCAGCGCATGGGTAATCAGCAAATTGGAGAGTGAATGGCTACACCCCTGCCAGCCATGCAAGGTAAGCACGAGGCCACGGGCCGGTTCGCGCGCTACCGTCGGCGTATAATAACCCAGCAAGCGCACCGGGTGGTCGCTGGCATAGCCGGTTGCATCTTGCCCAGCGTCGAGTAAAATTGGTTGTTCTGCCGGCACGGGGCCTAGCTGGCGTGGTCGATAGAGCGACAGTAGAGTTTGGGTATGGCCAGACCTCACCCAACGATGTGGTACAAAAGGTCTAGATAGATTTTGATAAAGTAGATTTTGATAGACTTGTGTATCCATGTTTTTATTATACTCAGGATTTTCACCCTAGACGAATCAAGCATGCTGGTTGCTGGCAAAAGCTGGAATATCGTCTACGCATGTGCACACTGGGCTATCCTGGGCATGGGACAAGCCAACGTGGCAAAATTAGGAAATTTTCGCTGCGGTTAGACCGATTTTTAGGCCAAAAAGGATCTGTTTTGTCCAATTGATGGTGCATAACCGCGTAAGATGTTTACTTTAACAAAGGATACCTTGCACATGCAGAGGGCATACGTTACAATTTGGTGTAATTGTGGTTGTACATTTTTGCAAAGATGCTCATCTGTCGACCGAGTGCCACCGCACCTGAATCTCTGGTGTGCAGCTTCACCGTTGGCGCATTTTTATGATGAGCGTACAAAAAGCTACCCAGTCGCAACAACACGGAAGGCAATATATCTTATTAACGGATGTTACGCAGACGCTCGTCCATACAGCCACGAACTATCGTGGCCCTACCACTGGTGGGCTGCGTAACATGACTTATTAATGTAGCTTACTCTATCCCTTTATGTATACGTAGCTACAACTGCTGATATAACATAGAATTTAGAATCTGTCAGCAATATGGTAGTATGGACAATATGTTAATGGCGAACACGGTGCTTGCCTATGATTCGCTGTCCGTAAACTGTAATTTGATGGCAAACGTCGGCAGTGTGGAATTTTAATAGAGTTGGATCGCTTCCACTTAATTTGCCGTGGTTTCATGTTTTAGGAAAGGTGTAAATGCTCAACACACTCAATCAAGTTCACGTTGACCACAATGGGCGGCCAGCTGACTTATTTGCACGGATAGATGATGCCACAACGGAAGATGCCTTTAGTGCCAAGATTAATGCTTATTGGGAACGTATTGAAGGGGCAAGGGCAGAGGATCTTTATTACTACTTCCAACCGGTCGATAAGATTGATGGCGCATGGGTTTGGACGCAAGGTCAGCGCAAACTTATGTTTGCCACCTACAGCTATCTTGGCCTGCTGAAACACCCACGTGTCATCGCAGCGGGCCAGGCTGCCTTGGAAAAATATGGCGCCGGCACCCACGGTGTGCGCATTTTAGGTGGTACGCTTGATTTGCATAACCAGCTAGAGGCCCGCATTGCCACTTTTGCCGAGCGGGAAGACGCCATCGTCTATAGCACTGGCTATGTGACCAATCTGGCAACGATCAGCACCTTGATCAGCCGTGGCGATTGGGTGATCTCTGATAAGTGGAACCATGCCAGCATTGTGGATGGTTGCTTGCTGGCGCACGGCGAATTCAAGCGGTTTCGCCACAACGATATGGCCGACTTGGAACGCGTGCTGCAACAGGCGCCCCCAGAGGCGGGCAAACTGGTGGTGGCCGACGCTGTTTTCAGTATGGATGGCGATATTTTTGACTTGCCAGCCGCAGTCGCGTTGACGCGTAAATATAACGCGCGCCTGATGATGGATGAAGCGCATAGCTTGGGCGTGCTTGGCGCCACTGGGCGGGGCATCGAAGAGCATTTTGGCATGCCCGGCTCGATTGACATTAAAATGGGCACCCTGAGCAAGACCATCCCTGGCGTGGGTGGATATATCGCCGGTGATCGCAAACTGATCAATTTTTTGCGGCACACGGCCCGCGCCTTTGTCTTTAGCGCTGCGTTGCCGCCGTCTGTGACGGCGGGCATCCTCGAAGCGTTTGATGTGTTGGATGATGAAGGCGTCGAGCGTAACCGCATTCTCACCCATAACGTCCAATATTTTATCAGTGGCCTACAGCGGGCTGGCTTTGATACCGGCTTGACCTGCACGCCCATTGTGCCGATCATGGTCGGTACGGAACAGCGAGCACTGGCGATGACAAAATTCTGCCAAGATCATGGCATCTTTGTGTTGCCGGTCTTGCCACCGGCCGTACCAGAAGGAACGGCGCGGCTGCGCGCCAATGTCACCGCTGCCCATACGATGGAAGACATTCAATTTGCGTTGGATGTATTTATTAAAGCTGGTAAGTTTGTCGGTGTTATTTGAGATTAGGTAAGGCGTAAAATAGAGATTAGAGATTAAGGCCATTCCAAATCAATAATTCATGTTACGCAAGGCAACCCCACCCTAACCCTCCCCTGGTAAGGGAGGGGACTGATCAGGGACAGACGAAGTGATATCTTCTGTCCACCAAACGGCTCCCTCCCTTACCAGGGGAGGGCGGGGGTGGGGTTGCCTTGCGTAACATGAGTCAATAAGGATACGAGCTGGGCCTATTGCGCCCAGAGGGCACCCGCCTGACCGGACGTTCGGCGGTCTTCGGCAAGCGTTCGACTGGCCTTCGACAAGCTCAGGCCCCGCGGTTGATGAGCCTGTCGAATCAACGCCGAAGTCTTGTCGAACGCTCTGCCGAAGGTCTCGATCCCGGTATCATTACTGATTTGGAATCGCCTTAGCATGAGTAATCGCTCAATCTCTAATCTCTTAGCATTGACGACTGACTACTAACCCGCATCCTGATTTCCTTAACCTGATTGTCGTCAAAATTTCCTCCTGGGGGCCGCTATGCACGTCGTATCCATTAGTTTGGGTAGCAGCCGGCGCAACCATCGGACAGAGGCTACCATCCTTGGTCATCCGATCACGCTGGAACGGATTGGCACCGATGGTGATCAAAAACAAGCGCGCAAACTCTATCTTGAATTCGATGGCAAAGTAGATGCTTTTGGTGTCGGCGGTGCTGATTTAGGCATCACGATGAACGATCGCTATTATCCGCTTTATTCCGTGCGCAAATTGGTCGATGGACTAAAGACGCCGACGGTCGATGGTGGCGTGGTGCGTCGGGTGATGGAGCGGCACTTGGTGCAACGGCTGGAACCACTTTTGCCGACGCCCATCACGCCAAAGCGGGTCTTATTCGGCACAGCGGTAGCGCGCTATGATATGGTGCGCAGCTTTCATGATGCCGGTTATGAAGCCCTCTATGGCGACATGGGGTTTGGCTTGGGGATTGGGCTGCCCCTCCATAGTCTGAGGGCGTTACACACGCTTGGTCCGATTCTACTGCCAATCATGGGGCGTTTACCTTTTGAATGGCTTTACCCAACCGGCGAGGCCCAAGAGCAGATCACACCCAAATTTGGCGCTTGGTATGCCTGGGCGACCGTGATCGCCGATGACTTTTTGTACATCAAAAAACATTTGCCCGATCGCCTGGACGGCAAAATTATCGTCACCAATACAACCACGGCCGAAGATGTCGAACTACTGCGCGTGCGCGGCGTTCGCTATCTCTGCACGACGACCCCTCGCTTAGAAGGGCGCACCTTTGGCACCAATGTAATGGAGGCCGCGCTCACCGCGATTGCCGGTAAAGGGCGTCCCCTGACGCCTGTCGAGTTGCAGGCGATGCTCAGCGAAGCCGATCTGGCGCCGACGGTGCTGCCGTTGAATGTGTAGAATAAGCGGACATGAATAAACGTCTCTGGCTGAATTATTTGCTTGGCATAATCTTATAGAGAAAACAAATAGAAGTCGCATAATCGTAGGGCCACGATATATCGTGGCAGTACGGTTGCAGGTGCAGGGTTTATTTGTTTTCTCTATTAGCAAAAGTTGCATCATTTCTACCAGCACGCGTCAATTGACCCCAAAGCCCGTATAGGTGCGCTTGTAAGGTGGATAAAACGCCAAGTCAATATCCTTTTTGGGTACGTCTAGTTCTACTAATTGCTCGGCAATCCCTATATCAGTTGCGTCTTGTTGAATCCAAATTTTTCATGAATGATGTCGATATGGATTACACAGTTGTGAATTCGTTCGTTGCCTTTCCAACCTACAGACATCAGTTGATAACGACCATGGGCATGTCAACAATTGACTGGCGGTCTACATTCAAGTTTACTAAAGTGAAATCAGATAGAAACCAAGAATTTTGCGAGGAGGGGTGTCCCCTTGTGGGCATCCTTGCAGACAGGAACAAGGCGCTGCCCCTACACTGTGAAATTCTGGTTTTCAAACTAATTTTACTTTGGTTTATAGCTCGCGTATTTGTGGATCAAATGAGCAACCCAGTTTTTGTATGTTTCTATTCGCTCCATTGTTCAATCCTCGCTTGCTGCTCATCAAAGACGATCAATTTCATGCCTTGGCGTGCCACCACCGCTTGCACCGACGGTGCAATAAAAAAACGGGCATAGGTATCGGCTGGTACAGCCAGAAATAGCAAACGGTCAGGCTGAATGGTTTCGAGCGCAGTTTGATAGGCAATAAACTGACCCACAGCCGCATAGAAACTCGTGATCAAAGAAGGGCCGAGAAACGTCTTGATCTCAACCGCAATTTTACGTTGCCCCTTTTCCGCCGCGATGACCTTTTCTGCACCCAGATCGATATACAATTCCTGTTTCCCATACTCAATGAGCAGCGGATCGTCTGTCACTTTCCAACCCTCTTTTTCCAGGGCGACGCTAACTGCGTTGTGAAAAATATCGCGTGCCGGCATTAGCACTCCTACTCATCCTGGTGGCTGAATTAATCAGTCTATTGTGCCATTGAAAGATTCCATGCGCAACCGGCAAAGATGGGCATATTTCGTTAGACAGGGTCCTCCTGCCTAAAGCACCAGAGAGATTGGACAAGTAACAGTCGAGAAACGACATAACAAAAGAGTCGGTCATATACGTGATCGACTCTTTTGCTCAACGTTATTGTCATTTACCTTTTGACGATCGGTAAATAAAGTTGTTTATCTAGCACCGGTGCTTCCGGTTCATCAGCTTCCCCAAGCGATGTTGGCACAGGAGAAATAATGATGCTTGCCACATCAATTGCCGACACGGAAACTAAGCCGTTGGTTGCCGTCCAGGTGGCAGTATTGATTACTGTCTTTGTTATCCCTTGAGTCGTAGTTAACGTAGCGCTCTGTGTCACAAAATAAGCGATCCCTGGTGTCAGTGTATAGGGAACCTTGTTCAATATCATGCCAAGCTTTGAATCGACCAAGGTATAGCTCATCAACGCAAGATTACCAGTGTTCTCAATTGTATAGCAATAGAAAACCGGAGTGCCTGACCGAATAGTGATTGATTTTGTAGTGGCGCAAACATTCGGCTGCAAGCCAACGGTCGCAGTCAAGTCAATCATCGGATTGGGCACAAATACAGCTTGATAGTCACTGGAACTGCTTGTCAATTCGCTCGTGCCAGCAAAATAGCCGATCACTTCAGCAATTTGTGCCTGCTGCTTGCTGAGAAGGAGACTGAAACGGCCATCTTTGTTAACCTCAATCAACTGTGTGGTGTCAGAAATGGGATTATGATTTGTATCCACACCCTGAATCATAATCTTGATTGGATGCTCTGGGTCGAAGAATGATGTAATGCCATCAATGCTCCCTTCTACTTTAATAAAGGCTTCCTGTTTTTCGGCATGCAAGTTCATGCTGGTCGGTTGTAACACGCGTGTTTCGATACGCGCACCACCTAGCACATGAAACTCAGGATGCCTATCGTTCGGGTTTAGATCGTTGGTCAACAAGCGCAAACTGCTAGCAGAAACATCAACACCGAAGATGCTGCCGATCACCGCAGGACCATGAGGTGTGATCGTAATTGAAATCGCACGCACTTCACCAGGCGCTAACTCAAGCCCCAGATTACCATCATTAACATCCAAATCCCAAATTTCAGGCAGATCGCTCTTATAGCTGAGGTAGAAAAACTTAGGGTTGACCAAATCATCATTGTGCAAATAGATAGCATCCTGGTACATGCTATTGTCTGTTTTTGTGCTATTGGCTTTTGTGCTATTTGCCGTGGCCTCGAAGTAGCCAATATTTTCCTGCTCACGCTCGCCATCTTGATTGCCAAGGGCGGTTTCGCCAGCGACAGCATTTAGTTTGACACGCACACAACTATGCAGTGTAAAACGCTTTGCGGCGATTTGTTTGGGTGTAAGCTTTACGTCGGGTTTCCAACCGACATAAACATCCATAAAGGCACCGGGCGCAATGTTGGCCAGACCAGGAAAGCTGTTCTTATCGACACTGCCAATCGCCTTCCACCCATTGTCGCCGGCAATTCCTACGCCTAGTGGATCCGCCACTTCCCAGTTGACCACCACATCCGTGGCCGGCGTAGTGCCGACGTTGCGCACGCGGGCGTAGAGTCGGTTAATCATCCCCACCGCCGGGTCGTCGCCATTGCCGCGTGGCACTGAGTTGCCGCTCAGGTCATTCCACATACCATACCGATAAGTTCCATAGCCGTTGACTGGACTGTCGATCCAAATATCGGTAGTTTCCCAAGTGTTGCCTGGTGGAGATGTCCACGGGTAAAGCATAACGTCTGGCTGGTTCGCCAAGGCGTTATAACGTATAGTAACACAGTAGCCAGGACGACCAAGTACCTCTGTGGGAAGGATAAATCTCACTTCCATCAAGACACCATCACTGCCGCCGTTATAAATATCACCATCGTGCCAGAGTTGGTCGCGATTAGGATTTCCACGGACTTCGACCCAAGGGTCATTTTTGGCGGCTCCTTCGGAAACGCGTTCAATAAGGATGCCTACGTCAGGGATACCGTTAGGAAAATATCCATTGAGCTCGTCGCCCAAGATACGACGACGTTCACTGATTAAATAATATAGGCTATCCGTAATCTTAACTTTGATAGCCTGCGGCGTGGGGTTATTAGCGGGATCAACCTCCATTGGGTCTAAGCAAATTAGTTGACCATCTTGTGTTCGGTCGATCACAGCATATTTACTTGTTGGCAGCCAGCCGGGAAAGGCGATATGCGCTTGTTTTTCAAAGACACCAGTCTGACCGGGCATGTTGGAGTCCATCAACTCGAAGTCGCTGTTGTAGTTACTCGGATGCTGTGGACCACCTTCTTGGAAGGCGTGTCCTATCTCATGCGCCCAACGTCCCCACACTTGACGGTTGGAATTGCTGGGGTTTTCGCTAAAAATAGCGCAACCTACTTCTTTCTTTTTACCACCCGGCCCCATAGCTACGGTGCATTTGTTACCTTGACCACGATGAAATTCAGTCATGTTTGTTTCGGCCATCAAGACCATGACTGCATCTACATTGTTCCAATTCAGCCCAGTTGGTGAGTTTGCAATTGCATCATCGAGAACTTTATTATACTTACCGCCACAAGAAAGGTCACCTAATGGCCGCAAGGTTGGGGATAATTCGCATGTTGGCAAATCATCAATATAGGTAGAACGATTGTCTGGCAATTGAAAAAGTGAAGAAACTTCATAGGTAATGTTGATCGTGTTATAGGATGTATTGCGCCAGAGTTGATCCAATTCACCGAACATGCTCTCCACATCTGCCTGGCTATAGCGTGAAGTGTTGGTGTAATCCTGAAAATAAACGCGCAGAACAATCACTTTCTTCGTGCCGCGTATATCAGCATCAACGCTAGCTGCCTGCGCACTATTTCTTGCCTGCCACTGTTCAAAACCGGCAACCGATGCATTGGTAGATGCGCCTCCAAAGTCAACAATCGGTGGTAAGGTTTCACTGATAGAGGTTGCATTGTGCTTATAATGCTCTGTTGCCTGAACTACCTTATTGACGGGTAGGTTGCTCGCTGCCACAGCAGCTGACTTCGCTGACCCTAAGGAAACCAGCAGTGTTAAAGTTAATAACAGTGCTGCAAGCATGAAAACGATGATAATTTTCAGTTTGTTGTAGATCATTTTGTCCTCTCTTTGAAGTATCTATCAACGCTGGCTATGTCCTTGCGCACTTCGACCTATCAGTTCCCCTATTACCGCCCGAATGTTACGAGGGGAAGATACAATTTGTAGCAAAATACAGGTGCAACATTGCCTCGGCCAATTGTGACGACACCGCCTGTTGTGCGCCAGGTCATCGCTTGGTTCACGGTTAATTTTTCGCCATAGTCGCCAGGGTGAATTAATATTTTGCCACTATTCGCAACCGCAGCCACCCCTTCGGCGATGGTATTAAATGGGTGCGCACTGCTGCCATCTTCCGCACAACTGGTATTAGACAAATCCACATAGACTGTGTTCAGTAAATCGGGTTTCTCATTCTGCACTACTTGCGCAGACGAGCCGACGGGTAGCATGAACAGGGGCACCACGAGCGCGGTGCAAGTAATCAACAGGCTGAACACGGCTTTGCGCCGGGCGATCGGTTGGATTGCATATGTTTGGATAGGCATGATTTGATTCTCCACCTACTGCAACGTGACCAGCATCAATACCAACCCTTTGCCCTTGTCCAGCGCGCTCATCGCCTTGCCCAAAATTGCCCCTTGAGCGTGATCATAATCCGCCACCTTCATCGCATGGCCGGGTGTGGTTGCGGTTGTGAGCAGGTCGCCGGGCTGGATCGCATTAACCGATGCATCGGCCCACACATACACGCGACCGGTCAGGGCCACGGGATGGGCGCCCGCGATCGCAACGTTGCTTTGCTGCATGATCATCCCAGGCCGAATGTTGCCTGCCCCGCTGACGACGCCAGCCACGGTGCGATCATAGGCTTGATTGGTTAGGCGCAGTTGGCCGGGGTGCTGTAGGTCAATCGCAACGACCATGCCTGGCTGAAGGTTGACTTCATCGACCACAAACGGTTCGGCTAAGTCTGATCCTCCCGTAATCTGCAGCACCTGCGTGCGTGTCGTGCCAGCAACATCTAGTTTCGCCTGGGGCTGTTCTGTCCCAATCCCAACATTACCTTCACTCCCAAAAGGATTGATCAGCACATTATTGCAAGCATAGGGACAGGCTCCTGTGCCGCGACTGTGCAGGAAGATGGTGTTTGTATTGGATTGGATATCAACAGCGGCGCCGGTTTGTAGATCCAGGGTTTTGCCGTCATTTTCCAGGCGAATCCCATTGCCAACAACATGCAGCTTGCGCGCCGGATTTTCGATCCCGATGCCCACATTGCCTTCCCCGCTGAATGGATTGAGCAAAATGTTGTTGCAATTGTAGGGACACCCACCTTGACCAAGACTATGTAGGTAGATCGAACTTGTATCCGATTGAATGTCAACCCCAAACTCTGTTGCGCGCAAATCAAGTGTACCGATATCTTGCACTCTGACTTGAGGAAACGTAGCGTTTGTTGCATCAGGGCTTTGCGCACCCACGGTGTGAATTGACCCAACCAGCAAACAGGCACAGAGTAAGAGTAAACTGAGCGAGAAGACTTGTTTGAAAACAGTGGTACGTTTCATGTTGATTTTCTCCTTGTGACGTTAATTGTTTTTAGATTTTATCTTGTTTTGGGTCTAGAAAAAGCGCCCCACAAGAATCCGATAACTGCGCCAACCGCCGCCAGTGATTCAATCGTTGCGACTGACTGCGGATCAGAGCCGCCATGTACGATCACGAGTGCGATGATCCCGAAGAGGATGGCCCAACCGATCATCTGGCGAAAGATCCAGGACAAACGCAAGCCACAACCGGGTGCTTGCGAATAATCCGCGTTTTGCATACGGCGACCACTTTCCGCGCTACGACGCGACGCCTCTTGTTGCCTCAGGATTGTCTCGCGCGTGCGGCGGCTTTGATCTTCTCTGCGCATATGATCCTGACGCTGCTGAACACCTCGATTGCTCATTCGCTTCTCCTTTCGTACCGAGCCATGAAGCAGTTGCATACAACTGCTTCATGGCTATTGAACCCTGAACCTTTGGCTCTAACTTCCAGAAGCCTTATAGACGACCCCAATCGCATCGATATACAGGCCTGAGCGTCCCCAGATATCGGTGATTACGTAACCCGGTGGAGCAATGTAATAAAAATCCATTGTTCCACCGGGGCCACCGATGTTCAGATAACGGTTTTTGGTTGTAACAATCGTCAAGTGCTCAACATATTCGCTGTACTTACCGTAAATCATCTTAATATCTTCATCACAGGCAAGGGTTAACGCCTGACTGGAGCCGCCATTTCCACCCATGCTTTTGCCTAACTGTCTATCGTTAGGATTGCAACTATTGCCCCGTCCAGTAACATAGAGTTGGATGCCATTAACAAACCGCCCTGAATGAACGACCACTCGACTAATTTTTGTGCCAGCACTCCAGCACTGTTCCCCAACTCGGCCTCCTCCGATACCGCCTGATGGGCCAGCGAGAAAGCAGGTGGGATAGAATTGATTCAGGTCTGCTGAGGTAGCAACTTTGTTATCCATCCACAACAAACTCAGGAGCAGAAAAACAGGTGCAATGAATAAAATGAAAGTAACCAAAGAGCGTTTGTTGAATTTCATCGATTTGTTTTCTCCTTACTTGAAAAAAATTCTGGTGTTTATAATTGACCCCAATGTCAAGACCAGAAATGGACAAAAATAAGAACTCAAAACATTCTTGTGTGAAGAAATTGCCAATGCTCGGCTAGCGGTCGGAATAGTGGTTGTACACCACCGCCGGGGTCTGGTAAGCCAGACTT
>JBBREZ010000209.1:0-11061 GCA_038225095.1 Caldilineales bacterium | reverse complement strand
AATCACCACCTTTTATCGGATATCCATGCAAAATGACAGCAACGAACTCGCCAAGTGGGTCAACAAAGTGAGCGAAAATAGATAAAATGTGACGAAAACACCTGTCAAATTTGATAGGCGTTGAAATCACAACTATCGAGTTAAATATTAATTATTCGTTATTAACTATTCCTGCTCTTCATATCGAAAAAAACAATAATTAATAGTGAATAATTAATATTTAATGGTTAATTGTAAGGGCCAAGCGACCCCACCCCTGCCCTCCCCTGGTAAGGGAGGGGGCTGTTGGTCGGCTAAGCGAAGTAACTCCTTATATACACCAATCAGTCCCCTCCCTTACCAGGGGAGGGTTAGGGTGGGGTCGTTGTTGTAGGGCGAACGTAATTGATGACGAAAGGATAGGGAGCGCATCCAATTGCGCTCCCTGTCCCACCAAAAATTTACTTAACGCGCTCGATCTTCACCAACGAACTTTGATCTTCTAACACGATCGTCGGTTGATCGATGATCCAACCGGTAAAGCGATCTGTGCGATAAGCCTGGGCAGTCTGGGCGTAATAGGGCACAATATAGACCACATCGTCCAAGACCATTTTTTGCATTTGCCAGATTAGCGCCTGACGCTTTTGCTTATCCAGTTCAATTGATTGTTGATTGTAAAGCGCGTCAAACGCGGGGTTGTTATAGCCGGTCTCATTGCTGCCGTTGGGAATCGTCGTGGTGGTCATCGCCTTGAGCATCAGGCTCGGGTCAGGATCAGCCTCCCAGCCCCAAATAACAATATCGTAGTCGTAAACGGGACAGCAAGCGGCCAACAATGCGTCTGGATCAAAGGTTTGCGGCTCGACTTTGACGCCGATTTGGCCCCAGGTCTGGCCGAGCAAATCAGCCATGCGCGGTGCATCCGGCGTGTCGTTTGCCCAGAATAAACGAAAAACCAATGGGTGCGATCCATCGGGCATTTCGCGCACGCCGTCGCCATCCTTGTCTTTGTAACCGGCATTGTCCAGCAACTGATTGGCCTTGGCAATGTCAAATTTATAGTCTTGCAGGGTGTGGTTGTACCACAGGCTCAGGTTGTCTGGCACGAGCGTTAAGCCTGGCGTACCGAGGCCAAGCAGCAACACATTAATGATATTCTGCTTGTCGGTGGCGTAGGCCAGCGCTTCACGCACGGTGTGGTCACGCAAGGCAGGATGGCCGGTGCATTTGCCGCCCACATCTTTCGGGCATTTGGTTGGATCGATTTGGTTAAAAAAGATGTCAGACACCTGGCCCGCCAGTGGCGCGCCAGTGACGAGCTTAATCTTCGCCGCCTTGCGCAAGACGGGCACCGTCGTCTTTGGCAATTCTGTGATCATATCCACCTGGCCGGTTTGCAAGGCTTGCACGAGCGCATCGGCATTCTCAAAACTCTGGAAGATCACTTCATCCACCTTGGGTTTGTCGCCAAAGTAGTTGGGGTTGGCGGCCAGATAGACAAATTCGTTGCGTTTGTACTCAACCAGCTTGAAAGGGCCACTACCCACTAAGTCAGTATTCTGGAATTCTACGGGCTCCTTGCCTGTCATATGCTTGGACCAGATATGTTCGGGCAAGATGTAGAGATAAGTAAGTTGCGCTTCCATGTTCGGGATGGGTTCGTCCAGCGTAATGATCAGCGTGGTGTCATCCCGCGTTACAACCTTTGCAAAGTGTTGTGTATAGGTGGGCAAATAGGGAAAGTCAGCGTGGGTGTGGTAGAAGTTGTAGGTAAAGGCAATATCGTGCGCGGTCAACGGCTGACCATCGTGCCACTTGATGCCTGGACGAATCTTGTAAGTCCATGTTTTACCGTCGGTTGATGTCTGCACACTTTCGGCCAGGCTCAAACGAAAGGTGTTATCCAAATTTAACTCGTACATGGTGTCGTAGACCAGATTAAAGATCGTATAGGCATCGGTTAAAAAGGACATGCCTGGGTTCATTGTATCGGGTCCACCCTTCCAGCCGATGCGCACCACCGCTGGCCCTTGAGCGACAGGCGTTGCACTGACCCCTGGCGCAGCGGCGGGGATTGATCCGCTCGTGCAACTGGCTAAGCATACGCTAAGGATGACACCGATCGACAACCAACGGACAATCCGCATTTTTAAATTTGTCATCATGCGCTGAATTCTACCTTTGCTTCGATTATAGTAATTAATAAGTCTTACAACAGGACAGCCGTAACCTAATAAAATGTCTTCAGAAGAAAATGTTGACTGAGCCAGACACAGATGCTAGCATAGGCGCATGCTCTGTTGGATGAGGGGATGATTGGCGCAACGCTTAACTCAGTTTTTCCATTATACGCAATCTGTGGATATGCACAACTGCGAAAAATAAATCTTTCAAACACTTGGTAAGTGCTAATTTCACTCTACAACTTCCAATCTAATTTCCGCCCAGTCCTGGCTGATCTGATTCCGTTTTCATCACGCTCAAGGCATGGCCTGATAGAGAAAACAGATAAAGTGGCACAAGCGCGGAGGGAGCATGCTCTAATGCGATCAGGGCGGCATTAGAGCATGCCTACGCCACCTTTGTGCCACTTTAAAGTGGTTGCTCTATGAGCACAAATTTTAACAAGCCTACAAAAACCCGGATAACAACTATGCTCACTATTGACAAGAACAGTTTGAGCACTGCCCGCTCCTCTACAGATGCTCATGCACCTATCAACCTCGTGGGTGGAATCCAGTACATTCTACGCCAATGGAAACGCCACTGGCAGGCAGCCTTACTGGTATTCCTGACGTTGTTCGTGTATGAGATGTTTAAGACTTTTTTCGCCCTGAGCTTAAAAGCAATCATTGACAGTTTGCAAGCGACTGGCCATCCACAAAACCTGGCAGGCATTCTAGGGGCGCTGTTTGTTGGTTTCTTGATCGCCTTTGGATCGCGCTGGTTGAGCGAAAAGCTGATTGCGCAGGTTGGTGTACAGATTCTAAACTAGTTGCGGGTGAGAAGAGGCGATGGATATGCGATCAGTTTGGAGCAGCAACAGCCTGGCAACAGAACTTATTGCTTTTCGGTAACTATGCTATACTTTCTGCTTGATTGCTCTATTTGAAATTATTCTCGATTAGCCTCTTACAACGCTACCTAGAAATGCAATCGGCTAATTGAGACAACCAGTCAACTTGAAAAGCCAAAGTCATAGCTGATTGCATTTTGTTAAGATCGATAAAGTATAATTTTACAATCGCAAAACAGGGATCTGGCATGAATAGAAGAATATATTACGATCAAACTCGCTTATACCGAATATTGTTTGGTCTAATTTTGCTATTGACTATTGTCGGCCATTACACAATTCGCCCTGTGCAAGCAGCCTCATTCAACATTGCGTGCAATGATGTCACCGACCTGATCGCCGCCATTAACACGGCCAACGGCAACGGTCAAGCGGATACGATCACACTGGCGCAGAATTGTACGTATACACTCACGGCTGTGGACAACACCACAGATGGCCCCGCCGGTTTGCCGATTATCAGCAGTGACATCACGGTGGCGGGCAACGGCGCCATTATCATGCGCGGTAGCACGGTGCCAGCATTTCGCCTCTTGGACATGGACGCGGGCGGCAGCCTAACCCTGCAAAATCTAACGCTCACCAATGGCCAGGGCGACGGCGCGGCTATCGTGAACCGGGGGGGTACGCTCAATATTAGCGGCAGCACCATTGCCAATAACGTGGGCGGTGGCGTCGGTGCCATTTTCAACAGCGGCACACTTACCATCGACCAGAGCACCTTTACCAATAACCGCGGCCTCAATGCTGGCGCGATGATTGCCAATGGTGTGGTGCGGATCACGCGCAGCACCTTTCTCGGCAATGCGGCGACTAACAATGATGGGGGCGCGATCTTCGCCAGCGACGGTGCGGTAATTACAATTGCCAACAGTACCTTTGGCGGCAACTCGGCAGCCGGCTACGGCGGCACCCTTGTCACCACGGCTGGTTCGCCGACTACCCCGCCCACCGTTACAATTGTCAACAGCACCTTTGTCGGGAATTCGGCGGCAAACGGCGGCGCCATCTATCGCTTCACGGGTTCTGTAACTTTGCAAAATACGATCATTGCCAACAGTACAAGCGGTGGCAACTGTGTCAATACAAATTCTTTAGGCAACAATTTGAGCAGTGATGGCAGCTGCGGTGGCGGCGCAGGCGACCTGATCAACACGAATCCTCTGCTCGGTTCATTAGCCAGCAATGGGGGGGCAACCCAAACCTATGCGCTATTAGCTGGCAGCCCCGCCCTGAATGTCGGCAATGCTGGTGCCTGCGCCGCAGCCCCCGTCAACAACATCGACCAACGTGGCGTTACGCGGCCCCAGGGCGCCGTGTGCGACATCGGGGCGTATGAACAGACAACAATTTTCCTCGTTACCAACACCAATGACAGCGGCGCTGGGTCGCTGCGCCAGGCCATCCTCGATGCCAATGCCCATGCCAACACCGGCGGTCCGGATGCCATTTATTTTAATATTCCCGGTGCTGGCGTGCACACGATCCAGCCAGCTTCAGCCTTACCGGTTGTCATCGATCCGATCATCATGGATGGCGCCACCCAGCCAGGCGCCAACTGCAACGTCTGGCCGCCTACCCTACAAATTGAACTAGATGGCACCAACGCAGGCTCCACAGATGGGCTTCTCATTAGCGGTGGGAATAGCACAGTGCGGGGCTTGATCGTCAATCGCTTCCAAGTTGACGGCATTGGGATATTTTCCAGCGGTGGCAACACGATTCAGTGTAACTTTGTGGGGACAGATAGTACTGGGACTAGCGCGCAGAAAAACGATCAAGGCGGCGTCATCCTCAATGGGCAATCCAATAACATCATTGGCGGCGTCAGCCCCGGTATGGGGAATGTGATCTCGGCCAATCCCTATGCTGGAATTTCGTTGGCCGCAGCCGACAACAATGTCGTCCAAGGCAACTACCTGGGTACCAACCCCACGGGCGCCGCGCTCGTGGTTACGCCGGGTTATTACCCCAACCGGGGCATTCTACTGACGGGCGGCAACAACCTGATCGGTGGGCCAGACCCAGCGATGCGCAACATCATTGTGAGTTCGCTACTTGGTATTGATATTGGCGCCCCTTCTGGTTCGTTTAATGTCATTCAAGGCAATTACATTGGCGTCGATGCCAGCGGCGCGGTAGGATTGGGCAATTACAGTGACGGCGTTGCCATTGAAACAGGTGCCCACGATAACAAGCTGACCGCCAATGTCATCGCCAGCAACCAAGGGCATGGCATCAACATCCACGACGCAACATCCGTCAATAATGTCATTCAAGGCAACTGGATCGGCACGGACAAGACCGGCACAGTGAGTCTGCCTAATAATCAGGACGGCATCCACATCGATGGGGTTGCGGGCAATATTATCGGCGGAACGCTGGTCAGCCAAGGGAATATCATCGCTCACAATAACGGGCGGGGTATAGCCATCGTGAATACGGCGATCAACAATCCGCTGCGCGGCAATGCGATCTTTGCCAATGTCAGTTTGGGCATTGATCTGGGGGCGGATGGCGTCACCTTCAATCACCAGGGGAGTATCACTGGACCGAATAATTATCAGAATTATCCGGTTTTGACCCTCGCAACGACCGACGGCAGCAGTGTCCACGTCAAAGGGACGCTTAATAGTACGTTCAACACGACATTTAACATTGAACTCTTTACCAACCCAAC
This sequence comes from Caldilineales bacterium, assembly GCA_038225095.1. Lineage (GTDB taxonomy): Bacteria > Chloroflexota > Anaerolineae > Caldilineales > Caldilineaceae > JAPLGZ01. The sequence goes on along the minus strand of JBBREZ010000209.1, from coordinate 5,323 downwards.
CTGCGATGCCACCGCATTTGGGGAAGGCCAAATTTTCATAGGCACATTCCCAGTGACAACCGATGGCAGCGGCAAGGCTAGCTTCGACCAAACGCTCGCAACCAGTGTTCCCGAAGGCCAAGGCGTAAGCGCCACGGCGACTGACCCCAGCAATAACACTTCAGAATTCTCCTATTGCCATCCCACCACCACCACCAATCTAAATTGGCAGGCGGCCCAATTATTAGCGCTGTCCAGCGCTGGTTCGGGGAATGGCAGCGCGACCGTTCAACAACGCATTACCGATATTTCTCAAGAAAAGTGGTTCAAGTTTCCCGTACAACCGGGCGACAAAGTCCATATCAAGCTGACGGCGCTGCCGGGGAGCGCCGTCAGTCTGCATCTGGATCCCCATCCGTTTTATAACAGTCTGACGAACCCGCAAAGTGCGGCGGTGTTGAGCGCAGAAGCGGCGGATACGGCGTTCTTGCCATCACAATCATTGCCATCGCAGTCGCTACCCTCGCAATCACTGCCATCGCAGTCGTTGCCGACGGGGGCGTTGTTGACTGGTTTTCTGCCCTCCCAATCGCTGCCGTCGCAATCATTGCCGTCGCAGTCGCTCCCATCACAGTCGTTGCCTTCCCAATCGCTGCCTTCCCAATCACTGCCGTCACAGTCATTACCGTCCGGCGCGTTGCCATCCGGCTCTCTACCGTCACAATCGCTGCCCTCCCAATCGCTACCTTCGCAATCACTACCTTCGCAATCACTGCCAGTTGGCTTTTTACCAGAGGCCTATTCAGGCGCGGCCCGGCGTAGTTTAATGGCGATTTCCCTAGATCCCTATGCAACCGTCCAGACCATCGACCGCAACACCTATGATATTTTGGGCGATATGTATGCGCGCGTGGTTGGTCCGTATGACCCGGCCAACCCGTTCACGCTCGAAGTTACTATCGAAGGGGGCGTCTGCAGCACGATCCAAGCGATACCCGACTCGCTGCCCGCCATTGCCAATCCACCAGCCGGCACCCATAAGACCTTGATTCTGACGCATTCAGGTCGGCTAGTTGGCGCCCCGGCGGAGATCGCAACGACCATCCAGAAATTGCAAGCGTTGGCTGGGCGGCCTGATGTCGATGGCGTCGTAATCGATCTCACCGACGCTCAATATCAGCGGGTGGCTTTTGCCAACAATCAAGCCGATCAAAACTTGGCCTGTCCGACCGCCAAAAACATGGTAGCCGCTGAGATCAAGCGCATCATCAATAGCTACCGAGCGGCCAATGTTGCCGGCGGCAAGACGACCCTTCAATACATCGTCCTCGCTGGCGGCGCCAATACGATTCCCTTCTTTCAGGTTCCGGATGTAGCGGGGTTGGCCAGCGAGAAAGAATATGTGGTGCCGGTCAAGGCCTCAACGGCGTCGGAAGCAGGTCTGAAAACGGGCCTGGTGCAAGGTCAGGATGATTATGGCACGCAAACGGACCTGGCCCGCGGCGACCATACATTTGCCGTGCCCGATCTCGCGGTGGGGCGTTTGGTGGAGACAGCGAACGATATTAGCGCCGTCATCGACGCCTACATCGCCACCAATGGTGTCGTTACGCCACACTCGTCGCTCGTCACAGGCTATGACTTTGTCGGTGACGCGGCGGCAGCGATCAAAGTAGAGGCCGACGCGGGCACAGGCGCAACGGCCGACGCATTAATTCAAGCCCCTGGTCTGCCGCCCAGCGATCCCAGCGCCTGGACAGCCGACAATCTGCGTGCCAAACTGTTCGGCAGCCGGCATGACTTGGTTGTCCTCTCTGGTCACTTCAGTGCCGGGAATTTGCTGGCGGCAGACTATCGCACCAGCTTGACCGCCGCAGAGGTGGGTGCATCAGCCGTAGATTTCACCAATGCGCTCGTCCTGACCCTGGGTTGCCACGGTGGCTACACCATTCCCAACATTGACCAACTTTCTGGTGCATCACCAGATCCAGACTGGGCCAAAGCCTTCCTACGCAAGAAAGCGGCTGGCTACATCGCAGCGACTGGCTATGCCTATGGTGACACCGAGCTCACCGAATATGGCGAGCGCCTCTTCGTTGCGCTCACCCAACAATTACGCACAGGCAGCGGGCCAGTCGCCCTGGGTCAGGCGCTAATTGCGGCAAAACAACGCTATTTGGCGCAGACGGCGCAGATCAACGGCATCGACGAAAAGACGCTCGTCGAAATGACGCTCTACGGTCTACCCATGATGAAAGTGAACATGCCTGGCCAGCGCATCAACCCAACGCCGGACCCATCAATTGTCAGTTCGGCGAGTTTGGTTACGGCGGGTCCTGGTGTGGCGCTCGGCCTGCGCGTCGGCCAGCCAACCGGTGGCGCGGTTACATCGTCGCTCACACCCCACACCGTTCAACTCAAAAATCTGACGGATAACTCTACGGTTGCAACGACCTATCTGTCCGGTAAGGATGGTGTGGTTGCCAACCCGTTCGCGCCGATCTTCCCCAAAGAGGTTTACAATGTCAGTCTCAATGGCGCAGTGCTGCGCGGCATCGCCTTCCGCGGTGGCGTCTACACCGATCAGACGGGCGTCATACCATTGACGAGCGCGCCAGCAACCGAGACCTCGCGTCCTCACCTGTCCTTTAATGCCGATGTCTTCTATCCATCGCAGGTGTGGCTCTCGAACTATTTTGATGCAATTAACGGTGGCGCGGCGCGATTAGTGGCCGTACCGGGACAATTTAAATCAAGCGCACCGGGCGCCATCGACGGCACCTTGCGCCAATTCAACGATATGAAGTTAAATTTGTATTACCTGGACGCCAACTGGACCACTGGTTCAGCCACGGTTAAGGCGGCAGCCGTGGCGGCCGGCCCAACCATTCTAGGCGCGTCTGGGTTGGTCACGGGCAATAGTGTGAAATTCAGCGTGAATGTCCTGGGCGAGGCAGCGGCAGGCATCCAGGCGGTATGGATTCTCTACACGGGCAAGAGCGGTCCTTTCTATGGGCAGTGGCAGCCACTTGATCTGGCGCAGACCAATACCGCATTGGACCCGACGCTGTGGGAAGGCATATTGCCGCTGAACGGCGCTAACGCACAAGATCTTGTCTTTATGGTGCAAGCAGTGAATGGTGCGGGGTTGACTACCCTGGCCACCAATCTCGGGGCCTACTATTCGATTACACCCGCCACCCCACCACCGCGGTCGCAGCCAGCGCTAGGTTTACAGTCACCACCCACATCCGGCGCGTATCTGCGCGACAGTTCATTTACGTTGATTTTGACTGATCCAGCGACAGGACAACCACTGGCTAACCAGTTGGTCACGGTAAGTATCGGTGGACAGGCCGCCCAGGCCACAACCGATGCCAATGGCAGCGCAACAATCACGATCCAGCCGGGTCTACTGCCCGGCACCTATCCAGTCCAGGCAACCTTCCGCGGGAGTGCAAGCTATCTTGCCACTTCGGTCGTTGGCTCTTTTACTGTGGTCAAAGATAATACGACGATCGTGCTATCCCCCCAGTCGCCGTCGCTCGTTGCGGTGGTACGAGACTCAGCGAACCGGCCCCTCAACGAGAAGTCGGTGCTGTTTGTCGTGAGTGGCAACGGGCAAACCTTTGTCCGGTCGGTGATCGCTGACCTCTATGGCAACGCGCCGCTTGGCGATGTTCCGTTGCCGCCGGGCACTTACACCGTTGATGCCTACTTCAGTGGGGTAATCTCAGTTGGCAACGGGCAGACGGTGACATTAAATGACGATACCTATCAACCTTCGCATGCCACAGGAACGCTGACGATCAACGCAGCCGACACGACAGCGCCCAGCGTTACGGTCAGCTTTCCAACGCCGCCTGCAATCCAGAACGGCTGGTTCAATACGGCGGATGCAGCGAATGGCATTGTTGGCAGTGTGACGGCGAATGATACAGCGACAGGCGCGAGCAACATTACGGCGATCACGTGCAGCGGCGCGGTTGTCGGTCCCATCACCGGCTTAGGGACAGGGCAGGCCAGTGCAGCGCTAACCGTTACTGCTGAAGGCAGCCATGCGGTGAGTTGTACCGCAACGGACAGCGCCAACAATCAGGGTGCCGCAGCCGGGTCAAGTAACACAGCCACCGTTAAAATCGACAAGACAGCGCCTGACACGACCATTGTTGCCATGCCAACCAATCCGGATACCAGTACCAGTGCCACTTTTACTTTTAATGGCAATGACGGCAGTGGATCTGGTGTGGTTAGCTTTGCCTGTCGCTTAGAGAATGGTAACTTTGCGCCATGCACCAGCCCGCAAACCTATACCACTCTGCTCAACGGCAGCCACACCTTTACAGTGCGGGCCTTGGATGCAGCTGGCAATGTTGATGCCACGCCAGCAAGCTATACCTGGATGATCAGCGCGCCGACCGCAACACCAACGCCCACCAATACGGCGACAGCAACACCGATACCGCCCACAGTGACGCCGACGAGAACACCCAGCGGGCCTACGCCAACACCAACCAAGACGCCGATCCCACCCACGGCAACGCCAACCGCAACACCAGCCAATACGCTAGTGGGCACGTGTGGCCCGTACACCGTCTATCGTACTGGGCAAGGACAATACGTGGCGGCGGGCTGGAGTGGCACAATTCTAGTCGGCACAAACGGCGCAGATAATCTCAGTGGCGGCTCTAGCAACGATCTGATTCTTGGCCTAGGCGGGAATGACAAACTTATCGGGGGCAGTGGCAATGACGTTCTCTGTGGAAATGACGGTGCCGACACGCTAGATGGCGGCTCCGGCAGCGACCTATTGATCGGCGGCGCAGATAACGACAACCTGATTGGCGGCTCCGACAATGATATACTCCAAGGCGATGGTGGTAATGATACGCTGGACGCCGGTTCCGGCAACGACACTCTGACGGGCGGCAGCGGTGCGGACGGCTTCAACGGCGGCTCTGGCACCGATCGGGCAACCGATTTCACCCCGGCCCAAGGCGACAAGAATAATGGTGGCCTCGAACAATTTGGCGCCGCCAGCGCACAAACAAGTGAGCAACCCGCTGACGAGGCCCGTGTAAGGGTTACACCCGAAACAGCGAGTAGATTTATCTTTCTGCCCTTAGTCACTAAGTAAACTTACCAATCGCACGGGGCTGGCTTTGCGATAGGGCCAGTTCCGTGCGGTTGGTAATCGATCACGATTTAGCTTATACTGTATCCCCATCGAAACTAGTTAAACCCGTACTTATAGAGAGAGCATTGCATCAACCGTAGGGGCGCTGCTTGCTGCGCCTGCTGTCCACACGAAGGCGCAGCCAGCAGCGCCCCTACGGTTGATGCA
>JBBREZ010000208.1:0-11101 GCA_038225095.1 Caldilineales bacterium | reverse complement strand
ATGGCTAACTGAATGCGGGCGGCGTCAGCACTGCCACTTTGCGCGCTGTTGACCAAGGCGGCAGACAAATCAAAGTCAAAGGCCATGTCCAATTGATCTCCTTGGGCATATTTTGCGACCGCATCGTTGCTTGTCCACACCTCGCCCACCGTCATCGCATTGGAATTCACGCCTTTGTAAAAATTGTGGAATTGTTTGAACCAAGCGTGATTGCCATTGCTATCGGCCAGCACTTTGCCATCTTCCACTATATAACGAGCGCCGTCTACACGAAAACCATCCACACCCATCTCTTGCAGCCAGAAACGAGCGACCTTTTCCATCTCGGCAACGACAGCCGGATTTTTGTAGTTGAGATCGGGCATGCCTTCCCAAAAGACCCCATAGTAATAACCACCCTTTGGTCCAGCATGCCAGATTTGTTCACCCCACGGCCCCACGCCACCAGGATCACTATCCGACCAGAGATACCAACTACGATAGGGTGACTTGGGGTCTTGTGATTGGACAAATTGGGGGTGCTGATTCGAGGTGTGATTCATCACAAAGTCAATGACAACGTGCATACCGCGTTTGTGGGCTTCGGTCATCAAGTGCTTAAAATCAGCCAACGTGCCGTATTGGGGGTTGACCTGATAATAATCAGTCACATCATAGCCGTGATAGGAGGGTGAAGGATGAATTGGCATGAGCCACAGCGCATTAACGCCCAGATCGGTAGTTGTGTTGGGGTTGCCATCATTGAGATAATCCAACTTTTGCGTCAGCCCGTTGAGATCGCCAATCCCGTCACCATTGCTGTCATAGAAACTGCGCACGAAAACTTCATAGAAGGTGGCTTCATTCCACCACGCGCCGTTGTTGGTGGCCGTTGGGGCGGCGGTTGGTTCAGGCGACGCCATCGGGGTTACGCCTGGCGTCGGCGATGATACCGTTGGAGGCAACATACAACCATAGATCAATAACGTACTCAATAAGGCAAGCACATGATAGCGGCTACGCATAAGTATACCTTCTCGTTAGTGTTTCACAGGAACGATCACACAGCCTGGCTGAAAATCTGGCAACTGAAAATGTCACTGGTTACATTAACGCAAATTTTGCATTAATTCGTATCTTCAGGGTGGCAACAGGCACAAGACACTACCCTAAACTAGCGTTTGCAGGCATCTGCGCATACAATCGGAGTCACAATAGCTCATCTGTGAAAAGTGTGCGAACCGATGTTTTGCTGTTGGCAAAATATTGTGTTTGCACACTTTCGGCTGATGAGCGTCAAAATTCAGATCAGATAATTTGATGGACGCGCTCTTTAGCACGCAGTGAGACAAAGGTAGCCAGTATTCTCAGGCCAGTTTGTGGGAGTGCCACTGCGCCACGATGAGCTTTTGATGGGGCTATTGTAGCACTATGAACGATTTCGCAAAAGTAAGTAAGCTCCTTTCCATGCAAGCGGCCATAGCTGCCTATGTTCATGACGGCATGTCAGTGGCGATTGAAGGCTTTACATCTTTTATTTGCTTTGCCGCCGGCCACGAGATCATCCGCCAACGCCGTCGTAACCTGACACTAATGCGTATGACGCCAGATTTGATCTACGATCAGATGATTGCTGCTGGTGTGGCCAGCAAACTCATTTTCAGCTACCTGGGCAATCCGGGCGTCGGCTCGCTCTATTGCATTCGGCGCGCCGTCGAAAAAGGCATTCCGCAAGCACTGGAACTCGAAGAGTATTCGCATTATGGCATGGTGGCGCGCTATGCGGCGGGCGCGGCGCGCTTGCCTTTCTTCCCACTGCGCAGTTATGTCGGCTCCGATCTGCTGGAAGCCAATCCCAAGATCAAACTGATCGACGACCCTTACGGCACAGGCAAAATTGCCGTGGTGCCACCACTCAACCCCGACCTTGCGATCCTCCACGCTCAGCGCGCCGATGTCCAGGGCAACACGCAGTTATGGGGTCTACTCGGCATGCAAAAGGAAGTGGCCTTTGCCGCCAAACAGGTGATCGTCGTGGTCGAAGAAATTGTCAACGAAGCCGTGATTCGCGCCGACCCAAACCGCACGCTGATTCCCGGCTTGATTGTCGATGCCGTGGTGCACGCACCGTATGGCGCGCATCCCTCGTATGTGCAAGGCTATTACGACCGCGATAATGAAGCCTATCTGGCCTGGGATAAACTTTCGCAGGTGCAGGCCAGCACCGAAGCCTGGCTGGACGAATGGGTCTATGGCGTTGCCAACCATACCGAATATCTAGAAAAACTAGGCCAGGCGCGCATCACTAGCCTGAAACCTGAACCCTACCTGGCGTCTGCGGTTGACTATGGGAGATATCGATGAGTGAATTAACCTACAGCGCTTCTGAAATGATGATTGTGATCGCCGCACGCAAGCTCAAAGGCGCGCGCACGGTTTTCGTCGGCGTCGGTCTGCCGAATATTGCCGGCAATTTGGCCCGCTACACGGTGGCCCCCGCACTGGAATTGATCTACGAATCCGGCGTCTATGGTGCGCGCCCCGAACGGCTGCCGTTATCGATTGGCGACCCCACGTTGGTGAGCGGTGCGATCTCCGTGATCTCGATGGCCGATCTGTTCGGGCTTTATCTACAGCGCGGCCTGGTTGAAGTGGCTTTGCTCGGCGGGGCGCAGATTGACCGATATGGCAACTTAAACAGCACCGTAATTGGTGATTATCATGCCCCGAAAACCCGTTTACCAGGCAGCGGCGGCGCGTGTGAAATCGCGATCAACGCGCAACGCACATTTATGATCATGCGCTTAAAAAAACGCGCCTTCGTGGAAAAATTAGACTTTCTCACTAGTCCTGGTCACATGACAGGCGGTGATAGCCGGTCAAACCTAGGCATCCCTGGTGGCGGCCCCGAATTGGTGATCACCGACAAGGCCATTTTCAATTTTGCCAATCCAGAACGCCAGATGCAGTTGGTGGAACTTTATCCAGGTGTGAGCGTAGAACAGGTGCAAGCCGAAGTTGGTTGGTCAATCCGCCACGCGGAAATGCTTGCGGTCACGCCTGCGCCGTCAGTGGAAGAGTTACGCATGATTCGCGAGGCGCTTGATCCGCTGGCGTTGTATCGGTGAGATGATATAAATCGAGATAGATGACTCGATTTTTTGTGGTATAATCATTCAATCAGCTTAGGTTGCTTATGAAGTTCGAATGGGACGAAAATAAACGTAGAACCAACATACGCAAGCATGGTTTCGATTTTCGTGATGCTTGGAAAGTATTCAATGCACCGATGGCAATCGCACCAGATACGCGTGAAGATTATGGTGAGGAACGTTGGATAGGAGTTGGCATGCTGGATGGACAGGTTGTTGCGGTCGCATTTACAGAACGGGATGAAGATATTTATTCGAGTTGTATCGCTACGAAAGGCAGTGCCACATGAAAGAGTTGCATATTATGGAACCTTCGGAAACTGATTGGAAACGCATTGATGCGATGACTGATGAGGAAATCGACACATCAGACATTCCACCGCTAGGCGAAGATTTCTTCAAGCGGGCAAAGGTACGTTGGCCTAAGCAACAGACAACGCTCATCGCGCAAGTAGACCCCGACGTGTTAACTTGGTTTAGGGCATTGGGGAATGATTATGAACGGCGCGTTAACGATGCCCTACGAATCTATGTTGAGGCACACAAAGATTTTGTCTCAACCGACGTGGAAGTGACTAAATAGCTATAATGCATGCCTATTTTTCTTAAATCTGCAATCCATAGCTCAATCACGGCTAAAAACATGCCTCAAACTGTCATCATTGACGCAGTACGCACGCCGGTTGGCAAATTCGCCGGTGCCCTCAGTTCGGTGCGCCCAGATGATTTGGCGGCGCATGTGCTGCAAGCTTTACAGCAACGCACGGACATCGATCCGGCGCTGATTGAAGAAGTCTTCCTGGGCTGCACCAATCAGGCCGGTGAAGATAACCGCAATGTGGCGCGCATGGCCTTGTTATTGGCCGGTTTCCCGCAAACGATTGGCGGCGTCACGGTCAACCGGCTCTGCGCTTCCGGCCTGGATGCGATCATTCAAGCTGACCGCGCGATCCGCGCCGGCGAGGGTCAGATATATATCGCTGGCGGCGTAGAAAGCATGTCGCGCGCGCCGTACGTGCTCAGCAAGGCGAACACACCCTTTGATCGGGAAGCCAAGTTGTATGACACGAGCATTGGCTGGCGCTTTCCGAATGCAAAAATGGAAGCGCTTTTCCCGCTAGAGGCGATGGGCGAAACGGCAGAGAATATCTGCGAGCAAACCCAGATCGCGCGTGAACGCCAGGATGCCTTTGCCTTTGAAAGCCAGCGGCGGGCGGTGGCTGCCATCAACGCCGGCAAATTTAAGGACGAAATTACGCCGATCACGATCCCGCAACGCAAGGGTGAACCGATCATTGTGGACACGGACGAACACCCACAAATGAAACTGCTTGATGGTCAATATCACAGTGGGCAATATACGTTGACCACCAGTTTGGAAGCGTTGGCCAAGTTGCGCCCTGCCTTTCGTAAGGGTGGCACCGTGACCGCCGGCAATTCATCAGGCGTGAATGACGGGGCGGCGGCGCTGTTGCTGATGGCGGAAGCAAAGGCTGCGGCGTTGGGCTTACAGCCACTTGTGCGTATAATCGCCTCGGCAGCGGCTGGTGTAGACCCGCGCACGATGGGTTTGGGGCCAATTCCAGCCGTGCGTAAGGCGTTGCAGCGGGCGAATTTGACCGTGAACGACTTGGATTTGATCGAACTCAACGAAGCCTTTGCCGTGCAAGCGTTGGCTGTCATGGACGAACTCGCGCTGCCGCCCGACCGCACGAACGTCAACGGCGGTGCGATTGCGCTCGGCCATCCGTTGGGTTGTTCCGGTGCGCGCCTGATGACGACCCTGGTGCACGAAATGAAACGCCGCCAACAAAATGGCACCGCCACCTCACCCTATGGCTTGGTTACACTCTGCGTCGGCGTCGGTCAAGGCGTGGCGACCCTTGTGGAATGGATTGGGGGTAATCGTTAAGGCTAAATGGTTAATAAACAGATGAATGCTCCTCTGGCACAGCATGAATTGGTAGTTCAGGATAGGTTTTCATAGTCGATTCTCCCTCAAGCAGAACCTTGCGGTGGAGCGGAAAGCTTACGTTCGTCGGCTCGCACCGTATAAACATTGGCGACGCGTGCGCTAAACCAGCCGATCTGATCGGTTATCCGCCCATCAAATTCTGGCACATAAGGTTTGATGTCGAGCAATGGCGTACCATCAACCACATCGATCTCTTCGATCTGCAAGCGATTGCCAGCAATGCCGAGCAGCTTGACAACGGACAACCCAAGCGCATTGGGGCGCTTGGGCGAGCGCGTAGCAAAGACGCCGTGCGGCTGATCGTCGAGAAAGGGCACGACTTCTAGTTGATAGCCTTGACTAAGATGCAAATGGTAGAGCAGGATCAGATGGGAAAAACCGATCAGATCTTTCAAACCAGCCCGATAGGCCGGGTCCAGTTCAATCGACCCCAACACGCCTTTGGCGGCGACGGATTGAATCGGCATGCCATGCGCCACTTTGAACGGGGTGTGGATAATCCCGATCGGTTGATAGACAATGCTCGCCATATCAGCCTAATCATCCGTTGCCAACAAGACTTCGGTTGATTTGATGATCGCGGTGACACGAGAACCTGGCTGTAGGCCCAAATGGTGCGCCGATTCCACAGTGATCACCGAGACAATCTCCTCACCGCCATCCAGCTTGACTATTATCTCGGCGGTAACAACACCTTCTTTCACCTGACTGACCGTACCAACTAATTGATTTCGTGCACTAAGTTTCATGGTTGTTCCTTTTCGATATGAATACAAAATGGGTGACTTATAACGTGTTTATCTGTTGTCGCAGCACCCCTTTGACCAGCAACAGGACGCAGAATGAGATCACTAACAAGATCACCGACAAGGTAAGCGCTACATCTAAATCAAGCTCAAAGCCAATGTAGATCGCTAAAGGCATAGTTTGTGTGCGGCCAGGAAAATTGCCCGCGAAAATGATCGTAGCGCCAAACTCGCCCAGCGCACGCGCCCAAGTCATCACGATGCCACTAAAGAGGATCGGCCAAGCCAGTGGGATCGTCACATAGCGAAAGATATTCCACCGATTGGCCCCATCCATCGCCGCCGCTTGTTCCAGATCGCGGTCCACGCCGCCAAAACCACTGATCGCGGCTTTGACGTAGAAAGGGGCCGCCACAAACAATTGCGCCAGAATCACTGCCGTTATCGTGAAAGCAATGTTGATGCCAAGGGTGCTCAGGTATGCCCCCAGCAGGCCACGCCGACCAAAGGCGATCAATAAAGCGATGCCGGCCACCGATGGCGGCAGGACCATCGGCAAATCAAGCAGCGTGTCGATCAGGGCGCGCCCACGAAAATGGTGCCGTGCCAACCAATAGGCCAGCGGCGTGCCAAAGAGCAAGGTTGCCAGTGTACTGAGCAGCGTCGTCACCAAGCTTAAGTTGATCGCCTGGCGCACCTGAGGATTGACCAAATGCGCCAGCAGAGCCGCCGGTTGAACGCGCAATACCAAGACTAGGAGCGGTAGCACCAAGAACAATAAGAGCGGCAGCGCCAGCAGCGGCAAAAAAATAGACACTGCTGGCGGCTGCCGACGATTGATCATGGACGGTTGTGCCGCACGCTCAGGTGGGGACAACGCCATCCGTTATTTCACCTCAAGTTTGACCAACCCCTTGACCCAGAATTTCGGCTTGGTGCTCGGCAGCACATTGCGCAGACTACCGCCCTCGTCTACGGTGATAATCGCATTCGTATCTTTCTGCAGATCAGCCAGGGTTACTTCCTGACTGTAGCCATCACCGCCCGTAAAGACTACACGCTTGGCAGCGGATTGGAGGCCAACCTGGGTCAAAATTGCGCTTAATAACACGCCCTTGATCATTTGTTTTTTGCCATCCCGGTCGGTTGCCTTGACTTCAGTCTGTTCCATCTTTGCTAAGTCAGCCGCACCTAATTTTTGGGGTTTATCCACCAAGCCACTGATTTCAACCGGCAAGGCGGCTGGCGCGGCACCGGTTGCGCTGCCCGTGGTCGGAATAAAGCCATACTTCACCAGCACGGTCTGCGCATCCGTTGTAAAGGTATAATCAGCAAACTTCTTCGCCAGGTCAAAATGCTTGCTGTCGGTGACGGCGGCAATTGGATAAGCGGCCAGCGTATTCAAATTATCGGGAATGGCAATCGACTGGACCTTATCAGTCACGCTATAGGTGTCCGTGCTATAAACAATGCCAGCATCGCCTTCACCTAAAGTGATCTTTGCCAGCACGCTACGCACATTATCTTCATAGGAGACCACGTTCGCCAGCACGGTAGTCTTATAATCAGCACCCATGCTCCCATCCTTCGTGGCTTTGTCCAAGAAGTCTAGCGCATACTGGCCGACAGGAACCTCTTTGGCGGCAAAGATTAGCTTCAGACCTGGTTTCGCCAGATCTTGCAAGGTCTTGATCTGCGCCTGATTGTCCTTAGGCGCAATCACGACCAGACGGTTGCGGGCAAAAGTGTGCGCTGTACCCGTGACAATGCGCCCCGCTTGGATCGCCACATCCATCTGCTTGCCATTGGCCGAAGCAAACACATCGGCGGGTGCACCCTGGCCGAGTTGTTGCGCCAATTGCTGGGAACCGGCATAGTTAAAGGTAAGCTTAACGCCTGGATTCGCCGCTTCAAAATTCTTGCCAATTTCATTAAAAGCATCAGTTAACGAAGCGGCGGCAAAGACAGTCAACTCGGTGGTGGCAGCGGGAGCCGCTGGCGCACTGGGCGTAATCGCTAGATTACACCCAGCAAGCTCCACTACAATGGCTAGCCATAGCCCAAAGATTCGCATTCGGCGCATAAAAATTTCTCCTATATCATGATATGTGGTGAAAAATATTAGAATAGGTAACGAAAGAAAGGGAGTTTTTCCACGGATAACCTTAAGGGGGTTTCGCTAAACTTTCCTTAAAGAATGGCGAGTAAGCCGCTGTTTGCTCACAAGTCTCTAGCCACGCAAGAATGGATTCAAGTTGGCTGCGGCGAAATTGAGTTACAAAACGATTAAAGCCTTGCGGCTGATCCACAATTTGTGTTTGCGCTTGATGCTGCGTTAACCAAGTGCGACATATCGACTTTTGCTGCGTGATGAGTTGTTGGATAACCTCGTCCCCTTCTTCGGCCTGGGCAAAATACAATTTCGCCAGAAATTCCATCCGGATCTGGCGGGCATGAGCCACTGGGCTCCTGACCCAGGTCAGAAAAACTGCTTGTCCTGCTGGGGTCAATTGAAACATCTTGCGGGGGGGCCGCGCAGCTTGGAGATGGAGCGTTGCCCTAAGATACCCCGCCGCCTCTAATTTGGCGAGCAAGGCGTAGAACTGGCTCTGCTTTAAGCGCCAAACCTGCCACAAACCAGCTGGGTCTGAGAATTGCTGATAAAGTTCATAGCCATGTCTAGGTTGCTGGCGAAAGAAACCTAGAAGGGCATATTCCATTGTAAAGCTAGCTTGCAGCATTGAACTCATTCTCCATATATTCAAATATTGAATATACAAATTATAACTAAATAAAGACTAGTGGCTAAATTACAGTACGGTGCGGATCAATGAATCTGCGTTCCAACCGCAGTCCAAGGTGATCCTGCCCCGAATTAGTGGATAGGCCAATAAATCTGTGTACGCTAGGAGAGGGAGTCAGGATGAGCAGCAGCGCAGTCTATAGGCGCGAGTAAAACTTGAGGCTATCAAACTAGCACGCACGGCAAGCTACGCGTGCGCGCTAGTTCGGGAGTTGGACCTAAGTCAGAAATTGTTTATTACAAAAGTGAGCGTTTGGACAGCTAAAAAACAAGCGGTTGCATAAGCACAATGCAACCGCTTGCCATTAGAGTAGATTTAGAAATGGTGTCAAAACGAAGAAAGGTAGAAAGTAGACGGTTCGTGTCTACTTTCTACCTCAATGCTGAGCAGTAATTAACACCCAATAGCGACTATTGGCGCTTTCGGCGTAGCCAATGCCATAGTCCGTTTGCGTGGCATAAAAGGGGTCTTCGCCTAGCACGTGCACGCGGTGGGCGGCAGAATGCTTCCACGCATCCCACACTTGATCGCCGGTGGAGTAGTTTAAGCCAATTGATTCAATATTGTTACCATTGTCGGTATAATATGAAGGCAGGGCATAGCCGGCTTGTGTCACCCAGTAATTAGGGCCATGACCGTCGGGCGATGTATGGCTGAAATAGTTTTGTTGGGCCATATCTGCGGCGCGCGCTCTGGCTACGCTAGAAAGGATGGCATTCGGGGTCGAGTTTTGCCGGTGTTGCTCGGGATCGGAAAGAAAAAGCGCTTCGACTTGTTGCTCGGGCGCCGAGAGTTGCCATGCTGATTCGCGAGCAACCCCCGGTTCACCACCGACAATCATTGGCAGATAAACATTTTGCTTGGCGGTTTTTGTATCGGGTGCTGCTTGTGTATCTGGCGCTGTTTGTACATCTGGGGTTGCTTGCGCTTGGGCTGGATGCGGTGCAAGCATGGCGCATAGGGTGATGACGGTGGTACACAGCAACCAGCGTAGACGACTGGGGGTTGGCGTAGCTTGTTGTGATTTCATTGATGCAGGTCTCTCCCTAGTTGGATTCAATGATGCCATCCAGATGGCCGCTATCGGTGATGGCTTCTACCACAGTGGGTCACCATGATCAGTCACATCCATAATCGCCATTCTCAACCGGTAGACAACGAATGCGCCGTATAAACAGAATAATCTGTAGGTAAGCTGTACGGATAACAATGATTGCGTTTTATAACTTTGCTGGCGAAAGAAAGGCAACTGAGGTTTTACTGGGCGTACTCGTTTCTGGCACAGAATAGCGGCAATAGAACGTGACGGTACTGATCGATTAACGAGGCGTTCATCAGCCGAAGATGTATCAATGTCGAATAGGCAACGTATAAATCATTGCTAATACACGTTGTCTGATGAGCCTGCGAACGCGCATAATAGCGCAAAAGATTGGAGGCAGTGGAAGTTTACCCTAATTTTGCTTGGCATACTTTACGGGCAACCCACTGCCAACCTTTAAAATAAATACTATTACACTACAGCTTCCCAACGTATAAAATGCATAAGATATAGCAAAGCCGTAGATGACAAAGGTAGATAAAGTAATATTTTTTACCGAAGAAAATATTGCTTTGTAATAACTGAGGGTATAATTTGCCCGTGAAGCGCACAAGGAGAAGCTTATAGAGAAATCATTTAAACATGACACCAATGCTGTAGGCACCCAGTGGGTGCCTACGATTGTCCGACTTTAAATGGTTTCTCTATTATGACAGCGCAAGGTTGCACGCATGGTCCGGCCCTTAGGCGTGCTGGCTCCGCTGTGGTCTACCGATTAACAACTTTGCGCTGTCATACTATTAGAAGCGGTCTAAAAATTACAGTAGGCCATGAATAAATTTATGACCTGCTAGACAAAACGTATTGAACCACGTTAATACATGGTTAAGCCCAAATGTGAACCCGTTTTGCGCCCAATGGGCACCTGCTATTGGGTGCAGTTTTCTACACCAGACGCCCAACGGTTGTGATAATTGAGCCGTTTTGTTAAGCAAGCGTAAATACGAATATGTCTGAGTTTGTTTGGTAAAAAATATCATGGTGACTAAACTACCGGTTTGGGTTATTTTTGGCGGTATTCTGCTAAGTTTTATTGCTGGCTATATTAATGCCATCGGCATTTTACATAATCATGCGGTTTCACATATGACTGGATTGACTTCCCAACTGGCGATTGGGATAGCTCAAGGTGATCTTGGCCGTGCGCTCCATTTGGGATTAACGATTTTTTCATTTTTTATCGGCTGTACACTAAGTGGGTTTCTGATCCAACAGAGCACGCTTAAATTAGGTCGGCGCTATGGCGTCGCCCTGATCATCGAATCAATGTGCTTATTTATGGCTGTCGCTTTGTTGAATCGCGGGATAGAAAGTGGCTATTACTTGGCGGCCATGGCCTGCGG
>JBBREZ010000207.1:0-11148 GCA_038225095.1 Caldilineales bacterium | reverse complement strand
GTTGCTTTACGTCTCCACGCCTTCGCGTCAAGCTTTTTCCTGCAAGATTACTTGGACAGAGTGGGCAATCTGCCATTCTTCATCGGTCGGGATCACGCGCACGGTGACGCGGCTGGCGTCGGTTGAAATTACTGGGCCATTTTTATCATTGCGCGCTGGGTCAAGCATCAAGCCCAGAAATTCTAAGCCTTCTACACTGCGCGCGCGAATGATCGGCGCATTTTCGCCAATCCCGCCCGCGAAGACGAGCGTGTCCAATCCGCCAAGTGCGGCGGCCAGCGCGCCAATCCATTTTTTTGCCTGATAGCAAAACAGCGCAAGCGCCTCGGCCGCGCGCACATCCGCTTTTTCATGTGCAAGCAGATCGCGCACATCCGAACTGGTCTCCGAGATGCCAAGCAGCCCCGCTTCATAGTTCACCATATGATGAAATTGCGCCGGCGTCATGCCTTCGGTCTGCGCCAGATAGGCCACCAATCCTGGGTCTAGATCACCTGAACGGCTGCTCATCACCAGACCAGCCGTGGGGGTAAAAGCCATCGTCGTATCAATGCTCTTGCCATCGCGCACGGCCGCCATACTTGCGCCATTGCCCAGATGCGCCAAAATAATGCGGCCCTTGGCCGTTGGTTTATCGGTCACCCGTTCCAATTCGTGCAGCAAATAGGCATAGGATAAGCCATGAAACCCATAGCGCTGCACACCTTGATCCAGATAACGCCGCGGGATCGGCAAAATTTTTGCCACTGGCGGCATAGCGCGATGAAAGGCCGTGTCAAAACACACGATCTGCGGCACTTGCGCATAGCGTTGGGCGAACGCTTCAATCAAGCTGATTTCGGCGGGCAGATGTTCTGGATCAAAAGGACTGATGCGCTTCAGTTCGGTCAACAGTTCTGGCGAGACGCGCTGCGGTTCACTGAAATGAGTGCCGCCATGCACAATTCGATGCCCAATCGCCGCAATGGGGTCGGAACCTGTCTGTTCAACCAACAATTGCGCCAGCGTTTCAATACACGCCGCATGATCCGGCGCATCAACACTGCGCGACTCGGGATCGGCGCCACTCTGTTTGGTGATTTTTAGCTGAGCATTCGGCTGGCCGATGCGCTCAAATTTTCCCGCCAGCACACGTTCCAGCGCCTGATCACTTTGGAATAACGCAAATTTGAGCGAGGATGAACCACCATTGATGGTTAGAATATAACTGTTTTCAGGCATAGGCGACCTTTCAAGACGGTTAATGATCTATAGAATGATGCGGATTAACTTCTTTGAATGTGCTTGGTTGCCGCCGCAAGCGCAGCCAAGCAGCAAACCCTCGTCCTCATTTAACGGCAAAGCGCCGCGTCAATCTGTAGCCGATTAATAAATTGTAGCGTACATGTTTTATTATGCCGCAATGCTGGTGTTGAAATGAGCACGCTGATTACCGGCTGGCATAATTGTTTGTGACCCTTGCGAACACAATGATATACTCACACCCAAATTGCATAGAACTATTCCAGAAAGCAGGAAAAGAAATGGAAGTTGCCTTATCCATGCCCGACTGGGCCATCGATGAAATGAAACAATTGCCAGCGTATCTCTCGACGCTCGAAGAACGCATGGCCGCCGTGATTCGGTTTGCGCAGCTCAATTTTGAGCAAGGCACCGGTGGACCTTTCGCCGCTGGTGTTTTTGAGCAAGAGAGTGGCAAACTAATTGTAATCGGCGTCAATCGGGTGATGCCCACCAATTGCTCGTCGGCGCATGCCGAAGTGATGGCGCTTTCGCTGGCGCAGCAATTGTTAGCCAGCTACGATTTGGGTGGCCAAAACCTACCAGCCCATCAATTAGTGGTCAACTGGCGCCCGTGCGCCATGTGTTATGGCGCAGTGCTCTGGTCTGGCGTACGCTCGTTGGTGATTGCTGGCAGCGGCCCCGAACTGGAAGAATTGACCGGTTTCGACGAAGGCCCGATGCATCCCGACTGGGTCGGTGAGATGCGCAAACGCGGCGTTGAAGTCATCAGCGATGTGCTGCGCGATGAGGCTTGCCGCGTCTTTCAGGCCTTCAAGGCCGGCAACCATTTTGTCTATAATGCACGCCTTGGCGGTTAATTAACAATTGGCCTCACCCCCGCGCCCAGGGGGCTCCCGCTCTCCTGAACGGAAGAGCTGTTTCAGGAGAGGAGAGACCAGCGCATGATTCCTGCTCCCCCTCTCCTGAACTCTGTCCTCCAATTCAGGAGACCCTGCTGGGGGTGAGGCTCCCTATATCTAAGAGACGGTCTGAAAAGAATTCGTAGGTGCGGTTTGTAACCGCACGTTCTCGGTCAGCCCCTGATTGTGCGGTTACAAACCGCACCTACAAAGTCCTTGATCCACCCTTTTCAGACCGTTTCTAAAGGTTTGAAAAACATGCAAAAATATCTAATCCTATTAATTGGGTTGCTGATGACGGTAGCTCTGCTCGCTGGCTGTGGCGGCAACGAACCCACGGCGACACCAGTATCAGCCACACTAGCGCCGCCCACCTTAGTGCCGCCAACACTCGCCGCTACAAGCGTAGCGGTCACAGCAAAGTTGGTCACAACGCCAACCATTCCCCCGCGACCAACGAGCCAGGGTGACGCCGCTCAGGGCCAAACCTTCTTCACTATTAGCTGTTCTGCGTGTCATGGACCCACTGCGGAAGGGGTCAAGGGTCTTGGCAAAGACATGACAACCAGCCAGTTTATCGCAAGTAAATCCGATGCGGAACTGCTCGCTTTCATCAAACAAGGCCGCCCTGTCAATGATCCACTCAACACGACCGGCGTGCTCATGCCGCCCAAAGGTGGCAACCCGGCGCTGACCGACGAACAATTACTTGATATCATCGCCTACATTCGTACATTGCATAAGTAAAGCTCGAACGTAGGGGCATGCGGTCGGGCGGCAACCATCTAGGCTGAACGCCAGCAACACTTTCCGCCCGATTGCATGCCCGTTGTACCAGGAAGGGCACGCAATGTAGCGGCGAACAAACACACGCGGTGAAAACCAGTTGGTTCCACCGCTGCACCGCATGCCCCTACCAGTAAATCACATTGGCGCGTTGCTTAAATGGCAATTTCGGCGTAGACGACGCCGGTCTCGCGGTCAAGTTTCATGTGGAAGCCAAGTTTCCGGCAAATCCGCTTCATGCCTTCATTTTCGGGCAGGATTTCGGCGACCACATGTTCAAGCTTTTCTTGGCGCGCGAATTCTAATAGCTGGCGCAGCAATTCGGTGCCTAACCCCGTCCCTTGATGGAGATCACTGACTAAAATTGCAAACTCGGCATTGCGGCTGCCATGTAATTTGGTTAATTGGCCCAGCGCAATAATTTCGCGCCCACCGCTCTGCGCTAGCTGTTCGGCCACCAAGCTCATCTCGCGGTCGTAGTCAATAAAGCACAAGCGCGCCAACTGTTCATGGGCGGTAAGATGGACCGGTGAAACGGGATGGAAATAGCGCAGGTAGATGCTGTTCGGTGATAAGGTCTGATTAAAATCGACCATCAACGGCTCATCCTCGGGCCGGATCGGGCGAATGGTAATCGTCACACCGCTTTGCGCCGTCCAGGGGACAATATAGCGCGTTGGGTAGGGACGAATGGCTGGCTGGGGTCGCTCGGCTTCGGGCATGGCTGGATCGTGGAGGACAATGCGCGCATCGAGCGCCACCAACCGATCAGGCGAAGCCAGCAAGGGGTTGATGTCGATCTCTTTGATCCAAAGTTGCTCTACCACTAACTGGCTAAACCGTACCAATAGCCGATCTAAGGCCTCCAAGTTGACCGCTTTGCGCCCGCGGATGCCTTGTAACGCAGTAAAGATGCGCGTCTGCGCCATCATGCGCCGCGCCAGTGTGGTGTTGAGCGGCGGCAAGGCCAATGCATGGTCGCGGAAGACTTCGACTAGGATACCCCCGGTGCCAAAGAGCAATACCGGGCCAAACTGCGCATCAAGGCTGCTGCCCAGAATTAATTCATACCCATCCAGTTTTTCCATCGGCTGCACGGTCACACCTTGGAAGTGGCCGGGACCATAACGCGTATTCACGGCGGCTTCAATTGTTGCAAACGCCTCACGCACAGCCGCGGCGCTGGTCAAATTGAGTTGGACGCCATTCACATCGGTTTTGTGCGTGATCGTCTCAGAATTCAGCTTAACCACAACTGGATAGCCAAGTGTCGTGGCGGTTTGCACCGCAGCTTCAACAGTGGTAGCGAGTTGAGTTATCACAGTCGGAATGCCATAGGCGGCCAGAATCTGTTTGGCTTCATACTCGGTGAGCAGTGTGCGACCGGTGGCGCGCACCTGTTCAATCAGTTGCGTGGCGTGCTGTTGATTCGTCGCTTCGTCAGCGCTGGCCACGGGCAGGGCTGGCGTTTCATAGATCGCACGCAAATTGTCGGCATAGCGCCACATGTAATTAAAGACTTGCGCCGCAGTGTCGGGATAGGGAAAAGTGGGAATCCCGGCTCGGTTGAGAATCGCTTCACCGGCTGCCACGTCGGCGCCGCCCATCCAACTGGCGAGTACGGGTTTTTTCTGGGGCGTTTCACACACACGCCGTAACTGTTCGGCCGTCTGTGTGGCATCGGTCATATCCTGCGGCGTCAAAATCACCAGCAGGCCATCGCTGCCAGGATCACGCGCGGCGATCTGCAAGGTTTCCGCGTAACGCTGCGGGCTGGCATCGCCCAAGATATCAATCGGGTTGTTATGGCTCCAATGCGGCGGCAGTTTTTGATTCAAGGCGGCCATCGTTTCATCGCTCAACGTCGTCAGTTGGCCGCCCGCCAAAATCAGCGCATCGGTCGCCAACACGCCGGGGCCGCCGGCATTCGTCAAGATCGTCAGCTTGGAGCCGCGCGGGCGCGGCTGTTTGGACAAAACTTCCGCCATGTAGAAGATTTCGGCAATTTTATCTACACGAAGCACACCACAGCGCTGAAAAGCGGCGTCGAGCACATCGTCGCTGCCGGTGAGCGATCCCGTATGCGAGGCGGCTGCTTTGGCTGCGGCCGCCGTGCGCCCGGCCTTGATCACGATGATCGGTTTCGTCAACGAGACCTCACGCGCCGCTGATAAAAACGCACCCGCATTGCCAATCGATTCCATGTACATGACAATGCTGGTCGTGTGCGAATCATCGCCCAGATAGTAAATTAAGTCGCTCCAATCGACATCCAGCATCGAGCCAATCGAGACAAAGGCGCTAAACCCCACATGTTCGTTCAGGCTCCAATCTAGCACAGAGGTACACAGTGCGCCACTCTGGCTGATAAAGCCGACATTGCCGGGGAGGGCCATGCCACGGGCGAACGTCGCATTAATCCCCGTCATCGGGCTCATCACGCCCAAACAGTTCGGCCCGATAATGCGCATTTGCGCACGCCGCGCCTTTTCCAAGATTTGCTGTTCGAGCCGCACTCCCTCCGCGCCGGCCTCTTTAAAGCCTGCCGAAATGATAATCGCGCCCTTCACCCCGGCCTGCACACACTCTTCGATAAGATCGGGCACCGTGGGCGCGGGCGTGACGATCACGGCCAGATCGACTTGGTCGGGTGTGGCGGCAATCGAAGGATAGGCGCGAATGCCAAGAATGTTATTGCGCTTGGGGTTGACAGGAAAGACAGTACCACCAAAAGGATAGCTGATCAGGTTGCGCAGCAAGGTGCGGCCGACACTATCGGTCTTTTCGGTCGCGCCGATCACGGCCACGGTTTTGGGGGCAAAGATCACATCAAGCGGATGGCGACGGTAGGGGAAGACAAAATTATCTTGCATGTAGGCTCCATGATGCGTCGAAGAAAGAAAAATTGCCTCGAACAGAAGAAAACCGCTGCCAAGTGATCATGGCTGAGTTCCGATAAAGTCTATGCCTATGGACAACGCAAATAGAGTTCGCATCAAGTTTTTTCGTAGGTGCAGTTTTTAACCGCATGTCCTGTGCAAAGTTTATTTGTTTTGTCGATTACCTTAATTTCAGTGCTAAGGCAATTGTGTACACGTACTATACAATAAAAATTTGCAAACTCAATGTAAGCAAACCAAAAAAACCAAAATTCTGCCGAAACAGCAGGGCCACCCGTTCAAATTCAGTCAGAAACGGTCTGAAAAGTACGGGTAGGTGCGGTTTGTAACCGCACGTTGCTGGCTAGCCGAGAACGTGCGGTTACAAACCGCACCTACAACGCCCCGTCTACGCGGCCAATCCGACCTTTTCAGACAGCTTCTAAGAGATAATATCACTCTGTTGTAAAGCAACCAAGCGGGCTTGCGCTCGCTGCACAGCATAGAGCAGATACTCTGGCGGCTCACCCTTACTCACAAAAGCATCAGCACCCGCGGCCAGCGCGACTTGGGCAGCCTCGGAATAACCACTGAGCACGATGATCTGCACGTGCGCGTCATCTGCGCACAGCGCACGGATGAATTTCGGCTCGGCTGCTCGCGGATTTAACCCAGGCAGTTCCCAATCAACCAGAATCAGATCGGGCGATAAGGCTTTCGCCGCTTGCAGCAATGAACGAGTATCATAGGCCTCGCCGACCACTTCTAGATCAGGTTCCTGCTCTAGCAGCAGGCGCATTGCTGAACGCAGCCAAGCCTGATCATCGGCAATGAGCACATGCATTGTTGAATTCTCCTTACATGGAATTAACGTCGGCGCCCCAATATCTGGCTTTTGTTGCAAAGGCTAGACAATTGTTTGTCAATACCCGAGGCATCCATGGTTATAGCAATCTAATGAGCGAGCGTGGTGGTGTGACTAAATGAATTTCTCCACACTATATACCAAAGCAAGGTTTCTTGCGCCGGATAGATGGCGAGCATGGTAGCTCACACAAAGGCTAGTCTTCCCCCTGGTCAACTGGACAGGCTGACAACCATCTGCCAAGCCAGGGTAGCTTCTGACTAGGTGGCCGGTTGCAGCAGGCTAGACCCACCCTATACTGGTGATTAGAAATAACGCAAACAACATCACTTGCTAAACAGATTCAGTTTTATAAAGGAGCATCTTATGAGTATCTTCAATATTACGCACCGCGAAGTGCAAGACCCGCCCGTGGCTAAATGGTTTTTTACCAATACGCACAGCTCTTGGCTTTGGTTGATTGTACGTGTCTACCTGGGTTGGGATTGGTTGGATGCGGGTTTGCACAAGCTGACGCCAGCATGGCTAAATGGCGGAGCAGCGCTCAAGGGCTTTTGGGAAAGCGCTGTGAAAATCCCTGATCAAGGCCGCCCCGCCATTTCTTATGACTGGTATCGCAGCTTCATTCTGTATTTGCTGCACACAGAAAGCTATACTTGGTTTGCCAAGCTGGTCGTTTACGGCGAAATCCTGATTGGGATTGCCCTGATCCCGGGCACTTTTGTGGGTATCTCAGCTTTCTTCGGCGCCCTATTGAACTGGAATTTCATCATGGCTGGCTCGGCTAGCACCAATGGGGTCCTGTTTACACTGGCCGTGCTGTTGATGTTGGCCTGGAAGGTGGCTGGCTACATCGGGGCAGACTACTACTTGTTGGCCTTTCTCGGTACCCCTTGGCACCGTGACACCAAAACGGTTAATAGCCCGATTGGTAAACTGGCCGATACGAAGGCGTAAACGACAGCTAACGCTACCCCTTCGCTGCTGATAGCCAGGCGGTGAAGCAAGCTAAAAAAGAGCACTCGGCCTATGTCTCATAGAGCAAACAAATAAAGTGGCACACTACGGTAAAGGCACAGCAGGCAGCGCCTTTACCGTAGTGTTAAATTGGTTCGTCTGTTAGCTAACGAGAAAAGTAGACGCTTGCAGCAGAGAAAACTGAACAACAAAGCACCTTTAGTGCGTTGATCGGCAAGCTTAATCCGATTAACCATTTATTAGTGTTATACTGATCAGGAATTCCTCCTATCCGAAGTTCACGCTATATTCAACCCGAGACGATGCCTACTATGCCTAATGAACTGATTCACATCCTGTTGGTTGAAGATGACGAGATTGATACCGAAGCGCTCGTGCGCGCCTTTAGGCATCAGCATATTATCAATCCCTTGCATTGCGTCCAGAATGGCCTAGAAGCCCTGCAAGTACTCCGAGGTGAAAAGGGATACAGTTGCCTGCCGTATCCCTATATCATTCTCACTGATATTAATATGCCCCAGATGAATGGGCATGAATTGCTCAGAGCATTACGCGCCGATAGCCTGTTAAAGCTCAGTGTTGTCTTTGTGCTTACTTCCTCGCAGCTTGACGAAGACATCATGGAGGCGTACGGCTTGCAGGTGGCAGGCTATTTCGTGAAGGACACAATGGGGTCAGACTTTGGTGAAGTCATCCAACTGTTAAATTTATATCAAAACAGCATTCAGTTGCCTGCTGATAGCTACGCTTATCAGTCTTCTCACCCGCAAGCAGTCTTTGATCTTCTTTTCTAATCAGCATTTCCAATCGTGTACTCTTTCGATAGATAGTGGTAAAGTAATAGGATCATTATTGCGCGCCGTTTTTTAAGAGGATTATGATAGTTTTGGGTGGCCCCAAAAATCCGAAAACACCACAATTGACAAAAGTTAATCGATACCCAAATGCTAAAACTGACGCTCGACCAGGCTCAGGAATTACATGACCTGTTAACCAAGATCAACATAGAGTCCCTGAAAACGCTGATTACTGGTTTCAATCCACTGATCGATCATCCCCTTTGGCCTGTGCTAGATACCCTACGCCAGCAGATACAAATACATCAGTTTACGGACGACGCCACCCCACAGCGCCAAGCCCAACCAGTACACTTAGGAAGCGACTAAGATAGCACCAGCTACTTGTGGGTTAAAGCCTTCCGACCATATTGTATTGTAATCGTACTATGCCTCCTGCAGATTCGCCAGCCACAACTTTGTCCCTTGCACCTGAGCGCCACTCAACTTCGCCCCAGGCAGATTTATCTGGGGTAAATCTGCCCCGACTAACTGCGCTGCAGACAGCTGGCAGCAGAGAAAACTGAACAACCAAAGCACCTTATCGTACCTGGTCTAATGGCTAGTGAACAAACTAACCAGCCTACCAGCTTAACAACCCGGCGGCTGAGTAGGCTCTCAAGTCAGTTGATGGTGTAGGATATATTTGTGCGGCTCGAAGTCGAAAGCTGTGACAGTAGCAAGGTCAGAAACAGTGAAGCTATGCATTGAAATTGCCTTTAGGCTTACACGTTTTGCGTTCGGAAGGAGAAATTATGTTCAAGCATCTGCTTGTCTTTTTAGATGGCTTCTCGCTTGCTGAGTGTATGTTGCCTCATACGGTCGCCTTTGCCCAGGCCTTTGAAGCAAAGGTAACGCTCTTGCGCGTGTTGGCGAACCTGACTCTAGGGATGCCGGTCGATGCCTTCGACTGGCAGATGGCTAAGGCCGAAGCCGAAGCTGATGTGGACAGCATAGCAGGGCGATTGCGCGCAGCGGGTGTGCAAACCGAGACCGTAGTGCTAACAGGGGAGCCTGCCACCTGTGTGATTAACTATGTGCACACGCATCCGGTTGATTTGTTGATCTTGAGTAGCCACGGCGAAAGCGGATTAACGGGCTGGAATAGTGGGGGTGTCGAGCAAAAAATCCTTCAGTGTTCCCACATCTCCTGCCTGCTTGTACGCGCCGATCAACCGGCCCCGACCGAGCAAACGGATCTTCGGTACCGGCATCTGCTGGTGCCGCTGGATGGTTCGCCACGGGCTGAATGCGTGTTGTCGTTTGCCGCAACCCTAGCCCGCTTTTACGATGCACAGTTGCTGTTGATTCATGTGCTACGCCCACCAGAAATGCCGCGCCATGTCCCGCTTTTGTCGGCAGAGCGAGCATTGGCGGAGCAACTGATGACCTGCAATGGCGAAGCAGTCGGCAAACTTTTTGCTCAACTTAAATCTCAGTTGCCGGCTGCGACAGAGATCCGCTTGCTGGAACGTGCAGATGTCGCTGCTGGTTTGCAAGAGATAGCCGCGTCTGAACAGGTTGATCTGGTCATCCTGAGTGCGCATGGCTATTCCGGTAGTAGCCGGTGGCCGTATGGCAGTGTCACAGTTAACTTCATTACCAATGGCAAGACCCCACTCTTGATCGTCCAGGACCTGGTCGCCGACAAGACGCCCACGATGTGGGAAGGCACGGCGGGTAAGGATAGCAAACACATGATGAGTCGCTAAGTATTTAACCATTTCTAAAACACAAGCACTGACAGTCAACAAGGAGAATGCAATGTACAACACAATTTTAGTGCCACTAGATGCGTCGAAACGCGCCGAAACAATTTTGCCCCATGTGGAAGCGCTCGCCCAGAAGTTTGGAGCCAAGCTTGTTTTGTTGCAAGTGGTGGAGCCAGTTATTTCTACTGTGGATGCAAGCGGCATGGTTCCGTATTATGATGTTGAGTTAGTGAACCGCTGGATGGCTGAAGCAAAAACATATCTGGCCGGTGTCCAAGCCGCGCTACACACGCGCGGCATCGAGGCCAAAACTGTGGTCGAGGATGGGTCGGTTGTGCTCTCGATTGTAAAGGTAGCACAGCGTGAGAACGCCGATTTGATTGCCCTGGCCAGCCACGGACGGACAGGGCTAGCCCGTGTATTTTATGGCAGTGTCGCCGCCGGCATCCTCAACCAAGCCGACCGTCCTTTATTGATCATCCGTGCCCAAGCGTAGCAAGGAAACGGAAAAGGCACAGATTTGTAGATGCGTTGAATTTCCTGAAGAGTCTTGAGACGTAAACAAGTTCTCAGATAAAGGCGATAACACCATGATCTACAAAACTCGATCACCTAAGCCTAATTATGTGCAGGTGACTTTTGAACTGCCTACTAGTGTATGGGCGACCGGATTTTTCTGGTAGGCGACTTTAACCAGTGGTGCGCCACCGCCACACCCATGCGCCAGGATCATGCCGATGTCTGGCGCGTATGGGCTTCACCTTGCTTGCGCTGTGGCTCTTCTTTTTCAATTGGCGCGCGTCGAGCGTGTTGATTCCAGCTCACAGCGAATTTTTACAGCTTGATCAATAAGCGCGCAGAAAGGAAGTATATAACCTTTGGTGCTAGTTTAAATTGTGATGCTGGCCCATTTTAGCCTATAAAATGCTAGGTTTTATAGTTTGTTGT
>JBBREZ010000206.1:0-11160 GCA_038225095.1 Caldilineales bacterium | reverse complement strand
GCCATCCTCATTGCACTTTGTCTTATTTTTATCGTCAGCTACACCGGTCGCTTGGTAAAACGAGCTCAGTTGGGTATCGAAGCAGATCGTTGGGAAGCGCGCATTGAACAAGCCAAACAGCAGCGTGTGATTTTAGAGACTGAACGTAAGCACATTGAAAGCGCTGTATATGTAGAAGAGGTCGCCCGCAACCAACTTGGCATGGCGAAAGTGGGGGATGCGATTGTCGTTGTTATTCCCAGCACACCGGCGCCCGTTGTTGCGTTAGCGGCGCCACAGGTTGAAGGAATCAAGGTAACTGGACAGGCCAATTGGCAGCGCTGGTTCGAGTTATTTGTGCCTGAAACCATTGCAACGCAGTAATCCAATCAGCGCCATCAGTTTGTACATAAACGTTACGTAGTGTAATTGATATGAGATTTGACTTTGTCGGACAGATAGATTATACTAGACAAATAACAACGCGGGGTGGAGCAGAGGCAGCTCGTCGGGCTCATAACCCGAAGGTCACAGGTTCGAATCCTGTCCCCGCAACTTAACGCCGCTAGGTCAACCGACTGGCGGCGTATCTATAAACCAAGGCGACGTAGCTCAGGTGGTCAGAGCGAGGGCTTCATAATCCCTAGGTCGGTGGTTCAAGTCCACCCGCCGCCACTACAATCTATATTGAATCTATATTGAATCTATATTGTGGTTCAGTTTCACATCAGTACAATACGTAGTGGTGTGTTCGTGTTGCGTTCCATCTCCGGTTGTTGATAATTTCTCGCTAATTATAACCTCATAGACGTATATTGTCAATCGCGAAAAACCACTTAAGCCACGTCGCCTTGGTTTATGGATACGCCGCCGTCGGTTGACCTAGCGGCGTTCTCTATGCCGATAGAGTAATTTTATAGGTGGAAGTAGTTTAGTAATAGCATCACTGGTACTTATATTCGTTTTTCCTTTTCTGAAGGATTGTAACAATAACTATTAAAACAACCGCATTATCAGCAGGTATACACACTAAGCTGAGCGCATCCGACGCGGATTAACTATGAACTGCTTTAATGCCAGCCCTCTGCTATGTGCCACCTAGTCCATTTTGGATGGGAGGCCATAAAGAAACTCATGAAAACCATTCTCTCAACTATAGTCTAGCGACCCGACACTTTTCTTTTCAGGGTTAAAACCCGCTGCTGACAGGGCAGGAAGTGCCCGCAGGCCCTAGATAATTTAGTCGCTGCGGCGACTTCCTGCCCTGTCAGCAGGCCATTTCAATGGTCCAGGCAAAAGTGTCGGGTCGCTAGAACTATAGTTACTGGTTGGCGCGTTTTCCGATCACCGTTGCACAATTTAAGCAATTAATGGGTTATAAGCCCAATAATAAAGATGAATCTCTGAATGAAGTTGCCAATCACCCAGTTGTTTTTATAAATTGGCAAGATGCTCAGACATTCTGTGTT
This sequence comes from Caldilineales bacterium, assembly GCA_038225095.1. Taxonomy (GTDB): domain Bacteria; phylum Chloroflexota; class Anaerolineae; order Caldilineales; family Caldilineaceae; genus JAPLGZ01. Next base: position 9,712 of record JBBREZ010000206.1, on the reverse strand, counting down.
CACTTGACGTACTATTATCACGCAAAAAAACTCTTGCCAGAAGCTTGGAAAGTGGTATTACCAACTGAAGCAGAGTGGGGAAAAGAGAGCACATGGCGGTTTTGAACAGCCGCAGTTGCCTCTCATTAGAACAATTGCTCAGGTCACCACAGCACAGACTGAGATAACGATGATTGAAAATGAAATACCTCATCGAAAATACTCGTGGGGTGATCCAGATAAAGCCAACTATGGTGAGTTACCCACCGTTGAAACGGGTGGGCTTCAAGGGCTGAACAGCTTACAAGCGCCATTCATGTCGGCCAAAGGCCATCCCTATGCGTAACTTTCCGCGACTCCCGCGGTAGCTTGGTTCAAAATATTAATAGCGGCGTTGGTATCTCTATCATGGATTGAACCACAATTGAGACAAGCCCATTGCCGGATGTTCAAAGTTAGATTTTTATTTTTATGACCACAATCAGAGCACAGCTTAGACGAGGGAAAGAAGCGATCTACACGCAAGACTTGCCCGTTTGCCCAAGCTTGTTTGTACTCGCAGAAACCAACGAATTGCGACCAGCTTGCATCGCTGATGGCTTTGGCAAGGTTGTGGTTTTTGACCATGCTCGCCACGTTCAACGATTCAAAGGCAATCACGCCGTACTTGTCCACCAACTCGCGGCTAAGTTTATGCTGAAAGTCTTTGCGTTGATTAGCAATCCGTTCGTGCAAGACGGCAACCGGCAACCGTGCTTGCCGGCGACTGTTGGAACCCTTGACTTTGCGACTCAAACGACGCTGGCGAATTTTCAAACGCCGTTCACGACGATACAAATGCTTAGGCTTTTGCCGTTCGTCACCGTCACTCAGTTTGACAAAGGTTTTCAAGCCCAGGTCAATCCCGATCTGCGTAGACTTTGGTGTTGGGTCTTCAACTTCCATCTCGCATTGAATGCTGATGAAGTAGCAACCGCTCTTGGTTTTCGAGACGGTACAATTCTTCATTTTGCCCGCAAGGGGGCGATGGAAAACACTTTTGACCCAACCCACTTTGGGCAAATAGATTCTTTTCCCATTGACCTTAAAACGTTGGGGATAGCGAATGCTCTGCTTGTCGTGCTTACTGTGGAAGTTTGGGTATCCAGCGCGACCGTCAAAGAAATTCTTATAGGCTTTGTCCAAGTCCTTAAGCACCTGTTGCATGGTCTGACTATCCGCATCTTTCAGCCAGGGATAATCAACCTTGAGAATATCAGCCAAGTCCAGCGCACAATCGTTGTAGGTCAAGCCTGTACCTGTATCCAAATAGTACCCTTCACGCACGGCGCGGTAGTGGTTGTACACAAAACGAACTGCGCCAAACTGCTTGGCAAGTTCAGCTTGCTGGCTCTTATTCGGATAGATTCTGAACTTGAACGCTTTGCGGATTTCCATAGTTATGATCTTTCACTTGCTGATCAATGTATTGTCGAATTGCACGCCTTACCATCTCTGAAATTGGTATACCCGATTCCTTACGCAAGGCGTCTAGTTCGGCAAACAGATCGTCATCCAATCGGTGTGTTCTGTATTTTTTTGCCATGTGCTAAGTATAGTACAATTTAGCACGTTTGTCAGTAGTGAGTTTTCACAAAAGCGGCTAAAGCAAATGAAGGGCTTATATCCCAGGGTTGAAACGCCTGGGTTTTACGCCCTAATCCATAAGACAGAAGTCCATAACCCAAGTACCGTAGGCTGTTTTCCCAAAGGTCTTAGTCTTGTGGTTGTGAGGAAATGTGTGGGAATGGACAAGAAGCATATATCGACAATATCCGTATATACCCAAAGCTGGATGAGAAAATCCATTGAATATCAGTGACATGCGTGTATTACGCGGTGGATCGCACCTGAATTCTTTCTATAACATCGGTTGTACGATTCGTGACAAAGATATACCACTACATAGCAACAAAACCTATGGATTTCGCATCATGCTATCGCTGCTACCTGAATAGCAAGTCAGTGTGGGCTATGTGCCGGTGACCGACAGCAACACCACGTCGGAGTTCACTGCGTTGCCATTGTTGGCCGAAGAACTGCCCCCGGTTCGGTCCTTCCATGTGTGATCTGCCTGGATCCTCATGGGGCGTGTTCACTCTACATAATCACCCCTTACGCGTGAAACTGGCATAGCCCCAGGCCAGCGCAAGCACGATGACGCCATACACGACCTGCTGGATCGCCTGACCGACATTGAGGAAGGTGAGCATTGAATTGAGCACACTGAGGATCAGGGCGCCGAGGATCGTGCCCGTGTAGCCGCCCATCCCACCAAAGGTCGAGGTGCCGCCGATCACGACGGCGGCAATCGACGGTAGGAGAAAGGCGCCGGCCAGTTGGAGATCGACCGAACCAGTGCGCCCCGCCAGTAGAATGCCGCCGATGGAGCCGAGCACGCCGGCCACGATATAGGCGCTGATGCGCACTTGCCAAACCCGCACACCGGCGAGCCGAACGGCAAACTCGTTATCACCAATCGCATACAGCAGCCGCCCCCACCCAGAGCGCCGCAGCAGCCAGATCAGGACAACGGCGACTAGTGCCCAGACCACAATGCTATAGGGAATGCGATTCCCGAGGAAGGAGCCGCCACCCATCAGTCTAATAAAGGGAGCGACTTGCGTAGAGCCTTGCAGGATTGTTTGAGTCCACGAAGTAAATAAGCCGAGCAAAACCGCCGACATGGCAAGCGTCATGATCAACGGGTTGACTCGGAATACAGTCACGCCAACCCCGTTGGCACTGCCGACGATTAGCCCAACGATTAACGCAAATACAATCGCAATGGCCGCGCCATGGGGTGACTGGTTTGCGGCTATGTAGGCCGAAGCGGTGGCAATCATGGTCACCGACAAATCGATCCCGCCGGCCAGCATCAGGATCGTCTGCGCTCCGGCCAGGATGCCCAACGGCGCAGCCTGTAGGAGGGTGTTGCGCGCCCCGCTGACCGACAAATAATTGGGCTCAACTGCCCCCGTGACCAGGATCAGGATAACGAGCACACCCACCAGGACCAGCGTAGGATACTCAGCCACGACAGCACTTGCACGAGCGGTCACACCCATTACTTTGGTCTTGGGTGGATTAGTTTGCGCTGACAGCGTTGGCTGGCTCATGAAGCTCGCTCCCGTGACAAAGTAACAAGTCCGCCGATCATCATCACCACCGCAATCAAGCCACCTTGAATGACTTGAGCACTGTTGGCGTTGATGCCCATTGCGGTCAGAATTGGGTTCAACATGATCAGGGTTACCGCCGTCGCGACCACGCCGAGCACCGAACCGCTGCCGCCCGTGAGCGCAACTCCGCCGAGCACAATCGCCGCCACGCTGTTCAACGTAGCGTTTGCGCCGACACTGAAGCGCGGATCGCCGGTGCCGGTGATGGCGACGGTGGCGAGACCGGCAAGGGCGGCCATTGCCCCACCGATTGCATAGGACGCTATCTTCGCGCGGCGGATGTTGAGACCCAAAAGTCGGGCGGCGGTGCTATTGCTACCAATCGCGTACATGGACAGCCCGATGCGGGTGCGTCTCGATAAGATGAACACAGTGACGGAAGGGATCACCATCATGAGGATTGGCATCACGTAAGTGCCGCCGATGCCCGACGGCGCGCCGGTGAACAGCCAGCGGAACTCTGGTGCGGTGCCGCCGCCCGGCGATGGCAGGATGCGCAGTGCCAGCCCCGACCAGATGTAGCTTGTCGCCAGCGTCACGACAATGTCTGGCACGCCGGAGATGCTGATGACATATCCTGTCAGGGCGTTGAGGATGCCAACACCGAGGATCACCGCTACGGCGATCAATAACACAATTCCAATCGGTTGGCCCAGCATGAAGCGGGCCGCGATCACGTTGGCGATTAGCATCAGCGCGCCCAGCGAGAGGTCGATACCGCCAGCAATCACGATGATCGCCTGGCCAATCGCAAGATAGACCAACGGTAGGCTGTTCTTGCTGATCGACACGATCTGGAACTGACCGAAGACGGGAATGAGGGTGGCGTACCAAAGGAGCAATACGCCGAGCAGCAGCCATACGCCCAGCACCCAACTGTTGCGCGCAAATCCTCGCCACCGATTGCTGCGCCCAGTCAAACTAATCCTTGGCAAATTAACACTCGTCATGCTGGAACCTCCAATCCATGAGCGGCGGTGAGCATAGAAGACTCGGTGGCGTGCGCTGCGTCCTGCTCATCGACGATCCGTCCAGCGTGCATAATGAGCACCCGATCACATACCATGGAAATTTCCGCAAGTTCACTCGTATAAAGCAAGATGGCCGCGCCATTGGCCGCCAATTCGCGCAGTAGCGCATAGATCTCACGCTTGGTTTGGATGTCGATGCCGCGCGTCGGGTCGAAGCAGAGCAACGTGCGAAAGCCAGCAACAAGCCAGCGGCCGATCACCACCTTCTGCTGGTTGCCACCAGAGAGCCGGCGCACCTGTGACGCCGCCCTGGTATCAATCGACAAACGGCCAATTGCGGTAGCGACGCGCTGTGGCTCGTCGATTGGGATGCGCAACCATTGTCGGATGTGGTTGAAGAGTGGAACGGCCAGGTTGTGGTGCACGGGCTGGTTGGGCAACAGCGCACGCAGCCGATCACCGGGCACCAGCACCACACCGTCCCGCACCGCATCGTAAGGCGAATGGAACCGGCGTGGGCGATTGCCAACCAAGATGTCGCCCCCTGTAGGCTGCCGGTCACCGGCAAGCAACTCGAACAGACGATCTTGACCCTGGCCTTCAAGCGCAACGAGGCCGAGAATCTCGCCAGTCCGCACCGAGAACGAGATGTCGCGTACCACTTCGCGAGAGCTTAACGTGCGCGCCTCAAAAGCGACTTCGCCATAATTACGGCGGTCACTACTGGGGTTGTCCTGGGCAATCCGCTCTGCTGGTGCGCCGAGCATGGCTTCAACGAGCTGATGTTCATCGACGCTTTTGGTCTCGAGCACAGTCACATTGTGACCGTCGCGCAGGATCGTGGCTCGATCACAGACTCGCATCACTTCCGCCAGCCGGTGGGTGATCAGCACAGCCGACCGTCCCTGTTCTTTCCAGCGCACAAGCAGCGCAAAGACCCGTTCTGCCTGATCTGCCGTAAGCGCAGCTGTGATCTCATCGAGCAGTAACACGTGCGGATCGCGGGCAACGGCGCGGGCCAGATCGACGATCCGCAGCACCTCAAGCGGCAGCTCCCGCACGAGCGCTGACAAATCGAGCCGTCCGAGGTCGAACTGTTCTAGCCAACGCTTGAACTTCGTCTCGTCAATGTTGCTGAGGCGGAGGTTCTGCTCGACCGTGAGATCAGGGATGAGCGCCGGGTCCTGAAAGACCGTTGCGATCCCAGCGGCCATCGCATCTGCTGGCGAGCGGAAGCGCATCGGTCGCCCATCGACATAGACCGCGCCAGCATCGGCTGACTGGACGCCCGCAAGAATCTTGACGAGCGTGCTCTTGCCGGCGCCGTTGGCGCCGAGGAGCGCGTGGATCTCGCCGCGGCGGACAGTCAGGTCGACGGATCGCAACGCCACGACCGGTCCATAGGCTTTTGCAATGTTGGCAGTTGCGAGTAGCGGTTGGGGATCAGTCATTGACACGGAGTTTTGTGTGTTAGATATTATCAGGATTAACGGCATTTGGTAGACAGGTAGACAAGGATATAGGTGACAGCTACCTGTATCCTTGTCTACCTGTCTACCCGTGTAACAGCTTATTACGGATAAAGGTTACTCCCCCGGCCCTTTACAGGCGGACACATCGGCGCTACCCTTATAATGGGTGTAGGGTGGGATATTGACGTAGGTGCTCCAGCCCGGCTGCTGGTCAGCTGCGTAGAGCGACTTAAGCCCTTCGGTGTCGCCGGTGGCAAACACTTTCGGCGTAAGCAGCGTCGCTTGCTGCGGGTTCTTCCCGGTCAGGGCGTCCAGGGCAATCGACACGCCAACCGCGCCGATGGCGGGTGGGTTGGTCACAGCCGCCCCAACCACGCCTTTGTCCGCATCTTCAAGCAACAGCTTCACGAAGCCGTTGTTGTCGGCGCCAACGAGTGGAACGTAGGGTTTATTGGCGGCCTTGAATTGCTCGATGACGGGGTAGTCCGTACCCGATGTCCAGATACCATCGATCTGCTTCGTCGTAATCAAGTCAAGCGCCTGCTGCGCGGCGGTTGAGGGATCCCAACCGGTGAAGGTCGTGGCCGCAACTGTAATGCCCGGATACTTCTTGAGCGCTTCTTCAAAGCCGTTGTGGCGGTCGGTGTCGGCAGGGACACCGTCGATCCCGCGCAATTCAGCGACTTTGCCTTTGCCGCCAAGCTTCTGGAACAACCACTCGGCGCCAAGCCGCGCATAGGCGGTCTGGTCGTTGGTCACAACATAGGCGCCCTTTGCGGTGACGGCCTGATCGATCGCCACGACCACGATCTTTTGGGCGATAGCCGACTCGATGACCGCATTCAAGCCTACGCGATCCGTCGGATTGAGGATGATGGCATTCACACCTTGCGAGATGAGACCCTCAAGGTCGGCAATCTGTTCGGTCGAGCCACCATTGCGGTTGACGACGACCACTTTATCGACAATTCCGCTGGCTTTTGCTTCGGCCTTGATGGCACAGATCATCTGCTCGCGCCAGCCGTTGCCGACGAGTGTGTTGCTCACGCCGATCACAAACCCGCTCTTTTTGGCTGAGCCTGCAGCTGCGGCGCCGCTGGCGGCCGGTGTGGCGCTGCCGCTTGGTGCAGGGGCAACACATGCGGTAGCGATGAGTGCCAATGACAACAACACACCAAAGATAAGGTACAGTTTTGATTGATGCTTCATATTTCCTCTCCTCTAAAAAAGTTCCTCAACAACATTGTTAAATAATCTAATAGACATGAGCGGGATTAACAGCGTTCAGGAGCTAGGTAAACACGTAAACAGGCATACAGGTGAGACATGCCGATTTCCCTATGTACTTATCTACCGTTCGGCTGAGACGTTCGACGAGACTTCGGCGTGAGTGCTCAGTCGAACGCTCAGTCGAGTCGCTCACGGTTCGGCTGAGGCTCACCTCGAAGCGTCGAAGCCTGTTTACTAGAAGGGATGGCTTATTCCCGATCATGTCTAATGAGTAGAACTTACGCAGAAATCCAACTGTCGCTCAAAGGAAGCGCTCCGTGCCCGATGCGATAGTGCCTACCAGGCGCGGTGGAGGCTGCGTAAGTTCTACTAAAATACTGCGCGACACAAATTCTTTCGACTCTTCAGTTTTTGATGGGAAAGTTCAAACTGGGAGACCAGCCAACGCGTCTGTTTAAGTCTATACTCTTTAACTAATGGCATAGGCTACTGAATGTCTGTGCAACTGGATATAATACAACTGGACTATAATACAAATTGTGCAGTCTGTCAAAGAGCAACTTTTCCGCTCAATTTTCTAAAAATTGGCAATCCCAGTCTTCGTCGAGGGTGAGTACATTTGCTGAGGGTTTCTAGAGGACGACGGCTTCCAGCAAATCAGGCGCAAATTTGGTGATCTGCTCGCGCAGCCGCAACAGCGCAAGGTTTTTGGCTTTGGCCTCGAGCATGATGTCAAATGGGCGCAGATTGGCTGTACGTGCGCTGCGCAATAAATCAATAAAATCGAACGGGTCGATAAAATCGCTGTGCTGATTAGGCAACCAACTCCAAAGTTATATTCTATTGGTCTTTACTATAACCAGACTGTTCTATCAGTAATCCCAACGGTGGTGCTACTACTTGTCTTCGTGGCACTACCTCTGTTTGTTTTGGGATCTTCCAGGCAAGGACGAACCATTCAATCCCAGCGGGATTCCACAGAACTTTTACCCTGGCCGCACTGGGCTATTGGTGCTACATGTCCCGCCGTGTGGGTAGAAATCCTAACAAGCAGTCTATCAACCCACACACGTTGCCCAATGCCAGGGTGCTTTGACCCAATACCCGGAGCAAATTCAAAATCGCCTATCGCACCTATCTTACTCATCACAAAGTGGGATTGAAGGGATCGGCTTTGTGTTACTCAGGATGCCCGCCCCAGCGCTGACTTGAGCAACGCCTGAAACGCTCACCCCAGCAATACGAAGCAAGAAAAGTCGCACCCTGGCAGAGATCGTGAGCTCACCTCTGGGAATGAACCTGATGCATTGCTCCTAATAGATAAACCAAATAGAGGCCATAGAAATGAGGAGCAGGCACGCCCACGTGCCATCCTAGCCGCACGAAGGCGTGCTCCCTGCCCATTCTATGCCTTTAAAATGTTTTCTCTATAAGATACAAAACAGGCCTTATAAATCTCTTTCACATGACGATGGTCGGTGCCACAACAACTACCGAGTACAGTGACGTGCTTTAATTTCCGCAAGAGTTGACGATGCTGGCGGCCTAGTTCTTCTGGATTGCCCTCATCAATTTCAGCATTCTCATTTAGCTCCGCATGGCTTTTGGTGGAGGCATTGGCGCGCAGACTACGAATTCTTGCCAGCCACGATTCACCATCATTCAACATCGGTTCAAAATGGGTGGGATGGGCACAGTTGATCAGGTAGTAGGCGGGTGCGCTATCGGTCGCTAGATCGACAGCGCGGATCACGTCCTGCAGCGTTTGACTGGTGGGCAACTTGCCGTCCGTCTCGACTCCGCGTAAGTGACATGTGAGCACATTCACTCATCACTCGTCACTCATCGTGATCTCATCAACGTGATTTATTTGGACAACTATATAACCAGATCCTTTATATAGAGCGCCCTGTACGGTCCGCTGCGGACGAAGCTAGAACCGCGACGATGTCAATGTCACATCAGCATATTGCCAGGCTATTTCAAATTGCTTCTGCACTTTCGCCGCTTCGTCATTTTTGCCCTGAGCCATCAGGCTTTTTTCTAACCCAAAGAGCGACCAACCGTTTTTCGCATATTGCGCCAGGTCGGCCCGGTAGACGGCTTCAGCGTCAGCCGGACGATCCGCCGCCAACAACAGCGCGCCCAAAGTTTGACGCAATGGGTAGTAAAAAGCCGGCGGCTCGATATAGGCCAGGTTATCCTGAAGCTTTACCCCCTCCTCCAATTCAGCAATGGCCTGCGCCGAATCACCTTGCGCGGCGACTAGCTACCCAGCTAAAGCATGGGCTTCCATCTGCAGGATCTGATCGGCGGCGGCAAACGAGTAGAGCACCAACGCTTTCATCTCCTTGGTCGTGGCGATGGCCTGGAGCGCGACCAATTTCTGTTCGGCTTTGTCCAACTCAGCTTGGCGCACAAAAGCCAAACCGCGGGCATAATGCCATGCACCAGTTGTGTACTGGTATTTTGCTTCCGGCTGCGGCTGCTGCAGGATCTCTGCCCACTTGCCAAAGCGGGCAAGGGCAAAGATAGGCATCGGCTTGAAATACTCAAAGTAGGTCTGCTCGTACAGTTTCTCAGGAATCCCTTGCACCAGTTTATTGGCCGCCTCAATCGCCATCTTGCTGTTGCCCTCCATCTGCGCGGCGGCCAAGAGAAAGTCCACGTTGTGGTTGTAGTAGGCGGCGGGATACCACTCGGTAAGCTGCACACCGCGATCTGGCAGATACGTTTCATCCGTGTGGATAGCGTGTTCGTTGGCCATCACAGCGTCGTGATAGCGGCCAACGCGCCAGTAGACGTGGGCAGGCATATGCACCAGATGCCCGGCCCCCGG
>JBBREZ010000205.1:0-11213 GCA_038225095.1 Caldilineales bacterium | reverse complement strand
GCCACCTATAAGCATAGGGTTACTCAAGCATCTTCTTGTAGAGAGTATAGCACAATCAGATCCGCTTCTCAAGCGTCGAGTAGTTTTTGCTTTTTTTAAGGCTATTGACAAGATAACCAGATAACTCTATAATATCTTCAAGGTAAGCTTGCGAAACAATCAGCAAGTCTCTATTTTCTTACGCTAAAACGCGTTTTCATCTTTTACTCTCGTACGAAAATACTTCCCGGTAAAAATTAATATGCAGAAAAGCGATGCTCACCCCAGCAAGCTCATGGTCACAGTCTGTTCAGGCGTGACCGATTTTGGCATTGGCTGGCGTTGCGTTCTTCAAAGGTTGTCATTGTGAATTGATGTAGGTATGGATAACAATCAAGATAATAGTGCCTCGGAAGTGAATACAGGTGGCGGCACTTACGTCGGGAAGAATGTTAATACGGGGAAGATTTCGTAGGGCGGGATAAGATTCATGTTATCAACCATCATTATTATGTTTCCTTAGTCACGTCGGAGTCGCTGGCGACGCGTTTCACGTTGCCCGAAGCCGGTCAGTATACGATTGGTATATTCCGCATCAGCCTGGTGGATCCAGCTAAACCACGGCCCACGGCTTTTCAGATGCTGGCGAAATTGAACGCCAAGTAGGTTGATGGCGTTGACAAACGTGCCCGGCACTTCCCGTTGTAGCGCGTCATGCGCTACAAAATTTAGGCTCGCTTGCTACGTAAGTGCCGAGCACGTTGTTTTAAGGAATTTAATCAGAAGGGCTCAGCAAATTCTTCTGAATTTCCTCAATCAGCAAAGGTAGATTAGGTTCGCGGAAACTCAGGCCGGGGGCAGGAATTCGATTGCGTTTTATGTTGGGCAGAACATGCTTATGATGGGGATGCGTACTAGCCAGTGTAGGCTCATTCGGATGGGGCTGGGGATAATACCAATAGAGCCGTTCTTCACCGCCACTCACGGCATAGCTGTAGCCTTGAATGACATGTTCGTCAAAATCTAAGTCTTCCCAAACCGTCAACCGAATATCATTATCGAAGAGCAGCGTGCCTGTCACCTCGGCAAAGGCTGGGCCATGTGGAATCAAAACCAGCGTGGATTGGCGAATTAATGGATAACGATCCAAGAGTGAGTAGATGAATCGCTCGTAGACGGTTAGCGCAGGCAACATTATATTTGCGCCAAAGCAGGGTTGGGCACAAGCCGTAATGGTTGTTCAATGGCGTTTGTTTTTATCGATGCAACAAAATTATGACTGGCAAGTGTAAAAGCTGCCTCACGTTTTAATTTCAGCGTGTAAGCGCTCGCCCAGCGCACGTACTCTGTAGCTTGCTCAAAGCCTTCATCATCCAGCAAGCCTTGACCATATAACTCGTAAAAATCCGCCGATGTAATACCATATTTTCGTTCATACGCCCGTAAACGGGCATCTAAAGCGTGAAGATCTTGGATTATCTCTTCTAATGTCATAACAGGGTTTCCTTGCATAAGCTATACAAGCCGCGCAGTATAACATGAACTTGCCTTCTGCAATGCTTTCACACATGCCCGACCCGAAATCTGGGGCAATTTGTTCATACAGCGACCAGCAGTGCCTCGAAATTTTCTTCAGGAACGGGTAATCCGTCTTCAATCAGCACTTTGACATAAAGATCGATGGCTTCACGTATATTCTGAATGGCTTTCGCACGCGTCTCACCTTGGCTGATACAACCGGGCAAAGTGCAACATTCAACAACCCAATTACCATCTTCGCCAGGATATAGTAAAACTTGTCGCATGATTCGTTCGCTCTGCTCACCCTGGCAACCAATCTTCAGCTAATATTTGCTCAACCGTCCACGGACAATCAATTGGGAAGCTTGCTAGCGCCAGGCCGGTTTCTCGGCTAGCATCACGGCGAGCGCGTGGGTAAGCTTTGGCGAACGCCGCCGGCACTTCTCGGCGCAGGCTTGGATTATCTTCTAGTAAGTCTGCAATCGCAAAACGTTGGGTCTGAATCGTGTTGCGCCAAGAAGGACCTTTGTTCTTTTGCGGCTGATACTGCCACTTAAGCAAATGAATCAGCAGGACTTTCAGCCGACTGGCTAGTTCGCTGCGTTGGCTGGCCCCCATTGATTCAATCTCCTCAATTAAGTTGGGTAGATCTAAATGCTCCAGGTCTTCGGCCTGGAGCAAAGCGGCCTGTTGGATGGTCCAAGCGTAAAAGTCTTCACGGTATAGGGTTTGGGTCATGTCAACTCTCCATATAATCAGCTCAAAACCGCTAGGTAAAGTGTATCATAAATCTACCTAAATGACCTATAGACCCTGTCAAGCCGATTATGATTTTGAATCTATTTGATTGGCTCGTCGTATACTTTATGCTAGAATTTACACAGTAGAAGAGCAGAGCTTATTCAAACCAGATTTAAACGATGGTAAGGAGACACAAACTATGAAAGCAGTACGCGTCCACGAAGTTGGCGATGCGGATGTGCTTCGTTACGACGATATCCCTACGCCCGAGCCCGGCGCTGGCGAGGTACGCATCAAAATCGAAGCGGCTGGCCTGAATTTTATTGACACCTATCACCGCATGGGTTGGTATCCCTTGCCGCTCCCTTTAATCCTGGGCCAGGAAGGCGCCGGGGTTGTTGATGCGGTTGGCGCAGGTGTGACAGATTTTAAAACCGGCGACCACGTGGCCTATTGTATGCATCAAGGCGCCTATGCTGAATATGCCGTTGTGCCCGCCGCGAAAGTAGTGCCCGTGCCAGACGGTGTTAGCACGCAACAGGCCGCCGCTATCATGTTGCAGGGGATGACGGCCCATTACTTGACACACAGCACGTATCCGCTGCAAGCCAGTGACACGGCGCTCGTGCACGCCGCGGCCGGTGGCACGGGGGCTTTAATCGTGCAAATGGCGAAAATGCGTGGCGCCCGCGTGATTGGCACAGTTGGCACCGAAGAAAAGGCTACATTAGCCAAAGCTGCGGGCGCTGACGAAGCGATCATCTATACCCAAGTTGATTTCGAACCAGCAGTCAAACAATTGACCGACGGCAAAGGCGTGCATGTGGTCTACGACTCGGTGGGCAAAGACACGTTCATGAAAAGCCTGAACTGTTTGCGCTCGCGTGGTACTATGGTGCTGTTCGGCCAGGCCAGTGGGCGCGTCGAGCCAGTTGATCCGCAGTTGTTCAACCAAAAAGGCTCGCTCTTCTTCACACGCCCTTCGCTCGGCGCGTATGTGCTCACGCGTGAGGAACTGTTACAGCGCGCCAATCATCTGTTTAACTGGTTAGCTGCGGGCCAGCTCGATGTGCGCATCGACAAAACTTTTGCGCTACAGGGTGCAGCGGAGGCCCACCGTTACCTGGAAGGGCGTAACACGAGGGGTAAAGTATTGTTAATTCCGTAACTAAAATTCAACGCAGAGACGCAAAGGCGCAAAGCTACAAAATGGCATGGTTTTTCCTTGCGCCTTTGCGTCTCTGCATTAAAATTCTATCATGAAAACAATTCTACTAGGCTTTGAACCGAATACACTCTCGGCAAGCGATCTGGCCCAAATCCAGGCGCTTGCCCCCGATTATCACTTGTTGATTACAACTGACCAACCAATGATTGAACAGGCGCTGGACGAGATTGAAATTGCCTTCAAGCATTTTCCGCAGGACTTGATCACTAAAGCCCCCAAGCTGCGTTGGCTGCAACTATGGAGCGCAGGCGCCGATTGGTTGCTCCGTTATCCAGAAATTACCAAGTTGGACCTGACCGTCACGAACAGTTCAGGGGTCCACGCTATTCCGATTAGCGAACACATTTTGAGCTATCTCTTCGCCTTCGCACGCGGTTTGCCACAGGCCATTCGCAGCCAAACTCGTCATGCCTGGCAACACTCCGACTGGAAGCAACTCTTCGAGCTAGCCGGTAAAACAATGTTATTGATTGGCGTGGGCGCCATTGGGGAGCGCACGGCGTTAATGGCCAGCGCCTTGGGCATGCATGTGTTGGGTGTACGACGCGACCCGTCCGCCAACGCCCCTGGTGTCGAGGCGATGTTCAATTCCGACCGTCTGCTTGAAGTGTTGCCGCAGGCAGATTTTGTTGTTTTAACGGTGCCAATGACCCCGGAAACGAAAAGCTTGATCGGGGAAAACGAATTGCGCGCCATGAAAGCAACGGCTTATATCGTGAACATTGGGCGCGGCGGCACGATTGATGAAGCGGCCTTGGTGCGCGCCTTGCAAGCAGGTCGAATTGCCGGTGCGGGCTTGGATGTCTTTGCGCCCGAGCCACTGCCGGCAGATTCACCCTTGTGGGACATGGAAAATGTCATCATCACCAGCCACTATGCTGGCAACACGCCCAACTATGATGAGCGGGCCATGGCGATTTTCTTAGATAACTTACAGCATTACATGGCCGGCGAACCGCTGCGAAATGTGGTGGATAAAACGCTGGGTTATTAAAATCTAATTTGCAATAGGAAAGATGAAACGCGATGACAGATCAACGTAAACGTTATGCTCTGGTCGGCACCGGTGGGCGTGCCGAAATGTATGTCGATGCTGTGACGGGCGATTATGCCGAAAGTGCAGTCATGGTAGGGCTGTGTGACATCAGCCCGACGCGCATGGAATGGCACAATCAACGCCTGGCCGATAAATTTGACGCGGCGCCCCTGCCCACCTATCACGCCGAACAGTTTGATCAAATGATCGCCGAAACCAAACCGGATGTCGTGATTGTCACCAGCATGGATTCGACGCACGATTTCTATATCAAACGGGCGATGGAATTAGGCTGCGACGCGATCACCGAAAAGCCAATGACGATCAACGCCGTCAAAGCGCGCTCGATCTTCGACACGATCGAAAAGACCGGGCGCTCCTTGCGCGTCACGTTTAATTATCGCTATGCGCCGATCACCACTACCGTGCGCGAACAGATTATGCAAGGCAAAATTGGCCGCCCGCTGCACGTCAACTTTCAGTGGGTGCTCGACACCTTCCACGGTGCGGACTACTTCCGGCGTTGGCATCGCGAGAAGGATAAATCGGGCGGCTTACTCGTACACAAGGCCACCCATCACTTTGATCTGATCAATTGGTGGCTCGACTCTTATCCCAAAGAAGTCTTTGCCTTTGGGGATCTGATGTTTTACGGCCGCGAAAATGCCGAGCAGCGCGGTGAAAACTACAATTATAGCCGTTACACGGGTCAGGCGGAAGCGGCCAACGATCCATTCGCCTTGCGCCTCGATAAAAATGACGCTTTACGCGGCCTCTACCTCGAAGCGGAGAAGGACACCGGCTATCTGCGCGACCGCAATGTCTTTGGCGACAATATCAGCGCCGAAGACACCCTGAGTGTCACCGCCCGTTATCGCAACAACACCATTCTCACCTATTCGTTGGTCGCCTATAGCCCGTGGGAAGGCTATCGCGTCTCGATCACAGGTGATAAGGGTCGCTTAGAGGTCGATATGACCGAACAGGTGGGGCGTATGTTCATTTCTGGTGACGGCGACACGCCGGTTTTTGCGCCTAGTGATCCAGCGGTGAAAGCCCAATTTGGCGGCGAAGAAATTCGGATCTTCCCCATGTTTGGCCGGCCTTACACGGTTGAAATTCCACCGGCGATTGGCGGCCACGGTGGCGCCGATCCGACCATGCTCGAACAAATCTTTTCGCCCAATCCACCCGCCGATCCCTACAATCGAGCCGCCTCGCACATTGACGGCGCCGCGTCGATCCTGATGGGCATCGCCGCGAATGAGTCGATTGCTACGGGCAAACTGATCATCGTGGATGATTTATTGAAGTTGCCGGAGAAATAGATAGGACTTACGCTATTCCTAAAAATAAATGATCGATTGCGTAGGTCACGTATCATACGTGACCTACGCTCCCCGGCGCTTTACATTTTTTACTCTGGCAAATTCCCCGATGCACGTCCGACGCTGAAGGGAGTAGAGATGTTCGGATAGACGACCATCATATCCATACCTTGGGCCGCATGGCGCAAAATGTGACAGTGAAACATCCATAAGCCTGGATTATCCACCACAAACGCGATGTCATACGTCTCACCGGGCCGGACGAGCAACGTGTCCAGCACAATTGGACTGCCGGTCAAGGGCTGACCATTCTTCGTCAGCACCGTAAACGTATGGCCGTGGAGATGCATAGGATGCGGAATATCGGTGGGGTTGTTGAAATGCACCTTCACAATTTGCCCTGGCTGCACGGTGATCATCGGGATGTGTGGGAAGGCTTGCTTATTCATGGTAAACAGCATGGTAAAGCCACTGTTAAAAAACCCTAAGAAACGGTCTGAAAAGGGTGGATCAGGGACTTTGTAGGTGCGGTTTGTAACCGCACGTTCTCGGTCATCCCCTGATTGTGCGGTAACAAACCGCACCTACGAATTCTTTTCAGACCGTCTCTAAGTGATTGCCGAGGCTGCACGTCAGATTGCTGGTGGCAATTTGAACTTCAACTTACCCGCCTCACGCGTGCATGAAGTGGCCGAGGTCTCCACGGCCTTTCGCGCGATGGGTGATGCGCTGCGCGTTGCCTTAGAGCGCCAAGCCGAACTAGAACAGGAGCGGCGCTTGTTTATCAGCGCCATCGCGCATGATTTACGCACGCCACTCTTTTCGCTGCGCGGCTATTTAGAAGGCTTGGTTACTGGTGTCGCGGCCACCGTGGAAAAACGCGCACACTACCTTGCCGTCTGCCAGGAACAAGTGACGTTGCTTGAACAGCGCATTGCCGCCTTGTTTGCCTATGCCCGCCTTGAGTATCTGGAACAGACGCCACGGCGCGAACCGCTGGATTTCGGCTTGTTACTGCAACAAACAATCGACCGGCTTCAGCCAATGCTCGACGGTAGGCAAGTGACGGTGCAATTAGCGAACGCCGAAGCAGGCTGTAGGTTGCAAGGGGATGCCCAATTGCTGACGCGCGTGCTAGAAAATTTGCTCGATAATGCCATCCGCTATACACCCAGCGGTGGGATCATTCAAGTGACTTGGCACAAAGAATTGGAGCGCATCTGTTTCACCATCGCGGACCCCGGCCCCGGCATTGCCCCAGAGGATCTTCCCCATGTGTTCGCGCCACTCTATCGGAGTGCTCTAGCCGAAAATCGTCAAACTGACGGTGCTGGTTTAGGGCTGACGATTGCTCGCCGCATTTTACAGGCGCATGGCGGTGGGCTTACCGTTGCCAACCGCGCAATAGGTGGCGCGGCGTTGGCCAGTTGGCTTCCCCTGTAGAGTAATGGTAATATTGATTACCCATAACATTTAAAATTTACAACAGCCAGAGGGAGCAAGTTCGCATGAGCATTCTTGATAAATTTCGTCTCGACAACCGCGTCGCCATCGTCACAGGCGGCAGCCGTGGCTTAGGCAAACAGATGGCGATTGCGCTGGGCGAGGCCGGCGCGCAAGTGGCCGTCGTCAGCCGCCGCGTGGAGGAGGCGCAAGCTGTCGCCCAAGAAATTCAAACCGCCACGGGCAAAACTTGCCGCGGCTACAGTTGTGACCTGACCCAAACAGACAAGGTTGAACCGCTCGTAGTGCAGGTATTGGCTGATTTCGGGCAGGTTGATATTCTGATCAACAATGCTGGCATCAATATTCGGCGGCCAATTGAAGAACTGACGTTAGAGGAATTTCGCGAGGTGCAGGATACCAACGTCACCGGGCCGTGGCTGCTCTGCCGCGCGCTGGCAAAACACTTCAAGGAGCGCCGTTATGGCCGCGTGATCAACGTGGGTTCGACGTTATCGATCATCAGCATTGCCGGTCGCTCGCCCTACGCCACCAGCAAAGGCGCGATCCTGCAGATGACACGCACGCTGGCGCTGGAATGGGCGCCCTATGGGGTTACGGCCAACTGTATTATGCCCGGTCCGTTTGGCACGGAAATGAACCAATCACTGTTAGAAGATCCGAAAAGCTACCAAGAGTTTATCTCTAAAATTCCGTTGGGCCGCTGGGGCGATCTGGACGAAATCGGTGGGCTTGCCGTCTTCCTGGCAAGTGATGCCAGCAGTTTTGTCACCGGCGCTGCGATTGCGATTGATGGCGGTTGGACGGTGCAGTAGGGGAGAGAGGGGAGACAAGGAGACACGGCGATATGACTTGACTCTAATATTACAGTACAAGGTTGTTAATCGGTAGACCACAGCCGGACCATGCGCACGAGGTGTGCTTTCTCCTGCCTTGCGCGGAACCTTGCGCTCTAATACTAATCCCTAAACAGGAAATGCAGACCAAATCTCCTTGTCTCGTGTCTCCTTGTCTCCCCTCTCCTACGCGGCTAGGCACACGTTTTCTGATATCCCGGCATTGCCGGGCCTTTAGAATATTCGAGGAGTTTTTCGCGGCGGGTGGTCACCATCGAAGCACTGGCTCTGGCCATGATGGCGACAATCGAGCGGTCAATTTTGGTCAGAAACTCATGAGGCTTCATGCGCCCGTTAAATAACTCTTTAGAAAAGCCCAACAATTGCTTAATAGGAGGTACAATCTGATGACTTTTGATGTGATATTATCCAAACAAGCTGACGAATACTACATTGCTCGCCCCTTATTCTGGCCTGATACAGTCGCGCACGGGGCAACCGAACAAGAAGCACTGGCGAATGTTCGTGTTTTGATTCAGAATTTATTTAACCAGACCCAGGTGGTACAGGTAGAAGTGGACGTGCCAGAAAACCAGACTAGCAATCCGTGGCTTGCTAAGGCTGGCACATTTGCGAACGATCCAACTTGGGAGGAGTTTCTCAAAGCGACAGCCGACCATCGCCAACAAATAGATAGCGAACAGACATCAGAATTAGTATGAGTCTTTATATTTTAGACACCGATCACGTTAGCTTACATCAACGCAACCATCCACAGGTAATGGAAGATGCGCGCCTTTGCCTTGGAAGAAGTGGCGACCACGGCGATTACTGTAGAGGAGCAAATGCGCGGAAGATTAGCGCAACTAGGACAGGCAGGAATTAGCCTAACCTTAGCTTATGAACTGCTCTGCGCCACCGCCGATTATTTTTGTGGGCTAACGATTCTCACCTTTGATTCGGTTGCTCAGCAACATTATCAACAGTTGCGTTCACAAAAAATTCGCGTTGGTAGCCTTGCTCTGCGCATTGCAGCGATTGGATTAAGCCAGAATGCGATCCTTGTGACACGTAACCGACGAGATTTTGAACAAGTGCCTGGATTACGGTTTGAGGATTGGAGCCAATGATTTTCAGGCATGTTATGGAGGACAAGTGCGACACACAGCGGCAAACAATAGCAAATAATCCTGCTGAATGCCCGCTGTGCGTTGCACGCTTTCGTAAGTCTAACTGAAAATATAGGCTCGCAATTGAGTTTACTGATACTTGGGTAACCATTTGCCGTGGGCTTCGATCAAGTCATCCACCAGGTTCCAGATTTGCTCTAGGCTTAACTCCGCCGCAGTGTGCGGATCAAGCATGGCGGCATGGTAGATGTGTTCACGCTTGTGGGTGAGCGCGGCTTCCACCGTGAGCGATTGTACGTTGAGATTGGTCTGCATTAAGGCAGCCAACTGTGGCGGCAACTGACCAATCTCCACCGGTTGGACGCCATTTTTGTCCACCAGGCAGGGCACTTCGACACAGCAACCCTGCGGCAAATTGTCGATCAATCCGTGATTGGGCACGTTGCCATAGACCACGCGCGGCTGGCCGGTTTCCATGCTATGGATGATCAGCGAGCCATATTCGCCGCTGCGGCGCACCTTCTGGTCCTTTTGTTCCTGCATCCGCTTCGCAACCATTTCGCGCATCATAACTGCCCGTTGTGGATCCTTTTTCGCCATCGTCGCAATCCGATCCTCAATGCGGGCTTTTTCGAATCTAGCCATCGCCTCTGGGTCCGGATCTACCAGCGCCACGCGCATATCTTTCCACTCGCCGATTTGCGTCTCGCAACGGGTGATGTACTCGTCGAGGGGAATGTTAAATTCTTCGATCAGATCAGGGCGGTCGCGCTTGATGAACCAGGGGACGTATTCACTAAAGTGCTCGCTGGATTCGGTGACAAAATAACCCAAGCGCTTGAACATTTCGTAGCGCACACGGTTATAGTCGGGCACCTGCTGCGCTTCAAGCACCTGACGAATACGCGGATAGAGGTCTTCACCATTGCGCTCAAAACTCAGATAGAACGCCATATGATTGATGCCAGCGCAGACATAGTTGATCTCGTCGATCGGCACTTTGATATCGCGCGCCAGTTCACCGGCCGTGCCTTGGACGCTATGACAAAGCCCGATTGTTTTAATTTTGCTGGCGCGGCTGATCGCCCAACAGTTCATCACCATCGGGTTGACGTATTGCAAAAAGGTGACATCTGGGCAGAGTTCTTCCATGTCGTGGCACATATCCAGCAAGACCGGAATCGTGCGCAGCCCGCGCATAATGCCGCCGATGCCCAACGTGTCGGCAATCGTCTGGCGCAAACCGTACTTTTTGGGAATTTCAAAGTCTACCACAGTGGCTGGTTTGTAGCCACCCACCTGGAACATGCTGATCGCATAATCGGCGCCGTCAAGCGCCTTGCGCCGGTCGGCAGTAATTTCGATTTTCGGTTTAACGCCCAACGCTTCCGCCGTTTTATGCGCCACAATTTCCGACGTGCGCAAGCGTTCTTCGTCAATGTCGTGCAAGCTGAGGGTGACGTCTTGCAGTTCGGGGAAACTAAGAATGTCGCCCATTAAATTTTTGGCGAAGACGGTGCTGCCTGCGCCTATAAAGGTGATCTTGGTCATGGAAATAGAAAGCCTTTCGATAAGTGTGGATTAGTTTTCCGCAAAATCTGTGTATTTTCTTTTGTACGGCGCCTGAAAAGCCAAAACAATATCTTGCTTGGGCACACCTAATTCAACTAGATCATTGGCAATGCCACGCTCTGTGCCATCATGTTGAATCCATATCTTGCCATTTTTGATGTCGATGTGAAGTGTGTCCCAGCGAATGCGCTTTTGATCAATCCACCCTACGTTTGAAAGCCGGTAATGATCATGTTCTTTGTCGAGCACTAACTGCACTTCAACGTTTTCATCGGCTCGTTTGTAACGCGCATACTTATTCATTGTCTGTTCAACTAGAGTTCGATATTGCTCTACTCGATCCATGCTACGATTACCTCCTCATTTGCGTCATACACA
>JBBREZ010000204.1:0-11259 GCA_038225095.1 Caldilineales bacterium | reverse complement strand
GCGCGAACTTTTTGAGGCTTGTCAAGCCTTTATTCAGCGGATTAATGCCGTCCCTGAACAGTTGCTGGCTCGCCTTTGGCCCAAATTCGAACTTGACCCTGATTTCGAAAAACTCTTACTCTCTAACTAATTTCACTATAGTAAGTGATGAATTTGCGCATATTGCAGCAGCATGATCGTTTTGGCATCTTTGACCGTGCCTTGCGCAACCATTGCCAGCGCTTCTTCAAATTTAATTTCTAACACCTCAATATCTTCTTCCTCAATGCCGCCACCATCATGCGCGCGCTGATCTTTGATGTATTCGGCCACAAAAAAGTATAAAATCTCGGTGACTGAGCCGGGCGACATATAGGCCTCAAAGATTTTTTTGACGTCGAGAACTTGATAGCCGGTCTCTTCTTCGACTTCGCGCTTGATGCAATCTTCAGGGTTATCTTTATCGAGTAGACCGGCACAGGCTTCAATTAGCATGCCGGTCTCATTGCCGTTGACGTAGGTGGGCACTCTGAATTGGTTGGTCAGGATGACGGTGCCTTGCGGCTTATTATACAGCAGAATGGTCGCGCCATTGCCGCGGTCGTAGGCCTCGCGACTCTGCGTTTGCCAGCTACCATCCTTTTTTTGGATCTCAAAGGTGATCTTGCGTAACACATACCAATTATCGGAGAGAATTTCGGTCTTAATATTTTTGACGTTGGACTGCATTATCGGTACACTTTCTGGTTTTTGGGGCTCAGGATCTTATTGGTAGGCGCATTAGAACGCGAACCCAAGCCACGTAAATTTTATGATCCAATTATACCATCCAGCCTACTTCTTCACCCTTCTCAGGCGTGGATCGAGGGCATCGCGCAGCCAATCGCCCAAGAGATTCATGCCAAGCGACGCCACCATAATTGCGACACCGGGAAAGGTGGCGATCCACCAGTAGGTTTGCAGATGTTGGCGACCGGCTTCTAGCATGTTGCCCCAACTTGGCACGGTGGGCGGCACGCTCAAGCCCAGAAAGCCAAGACCGGCTTCGTAGAAGATCATGGCCGACATTTCAAAGGTCGCAACCGTCATCAAGGGGCCGATCAGATTGGGCAAAATGTGTTCAAAAAGAATGCGCCCCTGCCCTGTGCCGACGGCTACGGCTGCTTCAACATAGCCTGATTTGCGGATGCGCAACACTTCACCCCGCACCACGCGCACAAAAATGGGCGCGTCGGTGATGCCAAAAATCAGGATTACGTTGAGCAAGCTGCGCCCCAGCACACCGGCAATAAAGACGACAAAGAGCAGATAGGGCAAGGCCAGCACAACATTAACCACCGTCACGATCGCACCATCCACGCGGCCACCGGCATAACCGGCCAGCATGCCAACCACCAGCCCGATTCCACCCGCGATCAAGACGCCAAAAAAGCCGACCGTCAGCGAGACGCGGCTGCCATAAAGGATGCGGCTCAACAAATCTTTGCCCAAGCTGTCCGTACCCAGTGGATATGCCCAACTGCCGTTCGCTAGCCAGGCTGGCGGCATCTTACTGGTCTTCAAATCCTGGGTATTTGGATCGTGCGGCGCGAGCCACGGCGCAAAGATCGCTGATAAGACGACCAACAAAAAGAGGATCAGTCCAATCATGCCCGCGCGGTCATGCAGGAGCAGGCGGACAAATTCGCCCGATGGGCTTGTGTTTTTGGTTGTTGACGGCAGTAGATTGGCGGTTGGCGCAAGGGAGCGGGTCAACGCTTGATTTTCCATGTTCATTTCTCGGTTGACAGCATCAATTGCCTTAGCCGTAACGAATGCGCGGATCGACAAAGGAGTAGGCAATATCTGTAAGCAAATTGAGCACGATCACGATCAGGCTGGTCAAGAGCGCGATGGCTTGCACCAGGGGAAAGTCTCGAATCGAGATCGAATCATAGGCCAGCCGCCCCAGACCGGGCCAGGCAAAGACATTTTCGATGATGATCGAGCCTCCGAGCATATAGCCAAATTGGATGCCAACGACGCTGATCAACGCCACCGCCGCGTTGCGCAATACATGTCGGTAGAAAATTGTGCGCGCTGATAAGCCTTTGCTGCGCGCCGTGCGCACAAAATCTTCGCCCATCAGTTCCATCACCGACGAACGTGTCAAGCGCACAATCCGCCCCATCGTCGGCAGCCCTAAGGCAAACGCAGGCATGACGACCGAGCGCAAGTCCGCCCGACCTGAAGTGGGAAACCAGCGCAATTTCACGGCAAAGACGATGATCATCACCAATGCCAGCCAGAAGGTTGGGATGGTCTGCCCAAAGAGGCCGACGGCGCGGCCACTCCAATCGATCCAACTGTTGGGTTGGCCGCCGCTCGCCAGCCCCAGCGGCACCCCGACGATCAGCGCCATCAACAACGCCACAAAGGCTAACTCCAACGAAGCCGGCAACCGTTCCAATACCAGCGGCATGGCGGGGGTGCGATAGTGCAGCGAATTGCCAAAATCGCCGGTCACGGCTTTGGCGATGAAATCTACAAACTGCACGGGCAACGAGCGATCAAAGCCCATTTCGTGGCGGAAGGCGGCCACTTGCGCTGGGCTAGCCTCACGCGCCAACATCACCGCCGTTGGATCGCCAGTGAGCCTCACCATGAAAAAGACCAGAATAAAAACCCCGATCAGGATTAGCGCGGCCTGCGTAAGGCTGGCGAGGATGTAGCGTTGCATGGTCAATCGTCCTTTTCCCAACAGGATGATAGGGAGGGAGACAGGAAACAAGGATAGTTATTCTCCTTGTCTCCTTGTTTCCCTGTCTCCTTATCTCTACTTCCCGTCACTCACCGACACTTCGGCCAGATAATAATTCTCCGCACCGCGCGGCTTGTAATTTTCTACCCGTTTGTTTACGCCTTCAAACGTCTGGGGAAAATAGAGATAGACGAACGGCGGATCGTCGCGCATATACTTTTGGAGTTCGCCATAAACCGTCGCCCGCTTTTTGATGTCCACGGTCGTGATGATTTGCTTTAAGTACGCATGAATTTTTTCGTCTGACCAGTTGGCATATGTTTCATCTTTGCCAACTGCGCCCAACAAGCGCGGATACGCTTCGGCAATTGTTAACGTCCAGCTATCCACAAAGATCGGCGGCTGTTGCTTTTTGGACTCGCGATCCCAGAAGGCGTTGGCCTCTTGGAGTTCCAGTTTGGCATTGACGCCCACATCTTTCAAATAGCCCTCAATCGCCTGACAAACCTCGTTGATCCGTGGATAACCGGCGTCGGGGCAAGCCATGTCAACGTCGAACCCTTTTTCATAGCCCGCTGCTTTAAGCAATGCCTTCGCCTTGGCGGGATCGTAAGGCACGGGGGTCGCCTTGTCGAAACCCAGGTTGGCTGGCGCCACGAAGCCAACGGCCCGTTGCGCCTTGCCACTAAAGATCTTATCGATAATGGTCTGCACGTCAATGGCATAGGCCAGCGCCTGCCGTACTTTCGCATCCATGATCGGCGTGCCTTTGCCCGAGTTTACGTTGTTAAACGCCACATAGTAGATCCGATCCACCGGATAGGTGAGCACGTTGAGGTTATCTTTGCCGTCCAAGGTGGCGGCGTCCTCTTCGGTCAGCCGCGGGGCAATGTCGATTTCACCGGTCTGCACGGCGGCCACGCGCGTGGTTGCTTCCGTCATAAATTTGAACGTGATCTGCGCCAGCTTGGGATACCCCTTGCGCCAGTATTTTGGATTCGCCACCACCGTCAGGTGATCGCCTTTGACCCATTCCTTGAACATAAAGGGGCCGGTGCCAATCGGGCTTTGTGCAAATTTATCCTTGCCCATCGCGGCGTGCGCCTTCGGTGGAATCATGCTCCAGCCGCTAATATAGGAGAGCAACAGCGCATTCGGTGCTTTGGTCGAAATCTTAACGGTGTAATCGTCTACCTTTGCCACGTTGTCGGCAATTGTCCAGTTGCTGGCATAGGCAATTTCCGGCGCGGAATAGATCTTCCAACTGTAAACGACCGCATCAGCGGTAAAAGGCTCGTCATTGTGGAAGGTGACATCCTTGCGCAGATGAAACGTGTAGGTTGTACCGTCAGCCGAGACTTCCCACTTTTCCGCCAGCGCGGGCGAATAGGAGCCATCGACTTCGGGGAAAACAAGCGAGTCATACATCGTCTGCGCCGCATTGGCTGTCTGGCGTTCGGGGGCGTTCGGCAGTTCGACGGTCTTGATATCGGTGGTCAAACCAATGGTCAGCGTTCCTTTAGGCCCTTCTGCTACCGCTTGTGCGCTAGATGCGCCACCAGTGACGGGGGCGGCTGGTGCTGCACAGGCCGCCAAACTAGTGGCAAGCACGACCAAAAGGCTCAGGGCAGTCCAAAGCCGTTTCCCTAGGATCATAATTGTTCATCTCCTTATTGAATTGCAATAGAACGAATCGAATTGCAATAGAACGAATCGAATTGCAGTAGAACGAATCGATTGTCAATAACGTGAGGGCTAAACTTGATTGGCGAGCAGAATAATAACGCATTCTTTGTCAACCTGCAATGCTGGCCCCTGCCAAGTAACTGTGCACTAATGGTTGGGTTTGCGCGGCAAAGGGCGCAACTTGCTCTGGCGAACAATCCAGCGCCCAACGCAGTTTATCAAAGGCGCCCAGCAAGCGCAATGTCGCCAATGTGGGCTGGAGCGCAGCAAATTCGGCGGGTGAGAGACCATAGCCCGCCAGATAAGCCTGGATGCTGACCGCGGCGTTTAACTCTGCTTGTGCGGCTAAGATTTGGATCAGATCCCAATGCGGCGTAATGTGCACTTCGGCGCTGCCCCAGTCCAGCAAATGAACCTGGCTGGTGGCTGCGACAATCGTATTTTTTAACGAAAGATCGCCATGATTGAGGCCAAAAGTGAAAATTTGCCCCTGTAACTCGGCAAACAATTGGCGGATGATCGGCCGCTGCGCCTGGGTCAATACACCGAGCGCCAACAAAGGATCATCTGCGGTGAGGCTTTCCACGTTGTAGCCGATAAAGCCCGGCCAGGTGCCGTCAAACCCAAGATGTTGCGGCGCCGTAAATTGCCCGCGCTCGGGATCGACGAGTTGTTCGCCATAGCCAACCACTGGGATGGCGTGGATCAGCCGGGCATAGTGGCCGATGGCGCGCCAAATGGCCGTTGAGTCCAGCGCACGGTCTGCCCCGTGCGTCCCGGCCACAAAGGTTTGCAGCATATAGGCGAAATTTTCCCGCTGCCCAAACGCCAAAACTTGCGGTCCCGGTACGCCTTGTGCTGCCGCCTGCACCATACACCAACGTTCTTTGACATAATCTTGCCGCGCCCGCGCATCGTCATTCATGCGCACGACAAAGGTCGCGCTGGTGGTTTGCACCACGAAAATCTGGTTGACGCTGCCCAGGCCGAGCAAAGGTGTAGTTTTTTGGACGCGCTCACCGAGGCATTCGGCGGCAATCATGGGGGCTAATTCAAAGGCAGTGCTTGATTTTGCTGACATCGCGGTAGCTCAAAAGAATATGTTATATTAATAGACAAAACAAATAGAGTGCGCATCCATCATGTTTTTGTAGGTGCGGTTTCTAACCGCACAGCCTGTGTAAACCAGCCATATGCGCTTAGAAACCGTACCTACGCTAGGTGCCCTTTTATCGGCGTTCTCTATAAATTTACGATTGGTTTTATTATACTGTGGCCGTTCCTTTACGCCAAGCACAAATCAAACATCGGCACTTGGTCTAAAAGTGCGTGAATTTCGTATCTGCCCACCTGCCATATGCGTGTAGGCCGGAAAACATGCTAAAATACTCAGTGTGGACTGCCTTTGGCGGCGTTGTTAGTGATGAACGCTAATGCCGCTCTAGACGGCCACTGCATGTAACGTCCGTAGGCTACACCGCCTGCGCCATCTGCTTTTTTTACGATTTGCTTGTTGGTTGTTTAGCGGACTCTGGGTAACCCTGCTTTAAGGGTTATCTGCTTTAACTAACTTTTGCGAAAATGTGATCACAATCGAGGTTTTCTTGAATAATTCTACCGATTCGACCACTACCCAGCCCCAACCCGCCCGTGCGGATGTAACGCTGGCCGAACTACCTCAGCCGTTGCGCGACGCGGTCGCCCGCGCTGGCTGGGCTACCCTGATGCCCGTCCAGGCGCGCGCCATCCCGTACGTGCTTGCGGGCGGCAATGTCATGGTCCAAGCCCGTACCGGCAGCGGCAAGACTGGCGCTTTTCTCTTGCCCATGCTCGAATGGCTCGACGCCAAGAAAGATTACTGTCAAGCGCTAATCCTCGTCCCAACGCGCGAGCTGGCGCGGCAAGTCTGGCAAGAAGCCGAGACCCTGTTGGGGCCCGCCGGTCTGCGCACGGTGGCCGTCTATGGCGGCGTTGGCTATAAAGCCCAAATGGATGCGCTCAAACAAGGCGCGCACGTGGTGGTTGGCACGCCAGGGCGTGTGCTTGACCATCTTCTCAAGCGCACGTTTACACTAGACCCGTTGAAGATGCTCGTCTTTGACGAAGCTGATCGCATGCTCTCGATGGGTTTTTATCCCGATATGGTGCAGGTGCAACGTTACCTGCCCAATCGCCCACTCAACACGTGCATGTTCTCGGCCACCTTCCCAGAATACATTATGCGCACGGCGCGCCAGTTCATGCATGAACCCGAATTGATCTCGCTGAGCAAGGATCATGTGCATGTCACCGAAACCGAGCATATTGTCTATGAAGTGCCAGGCGTGGGCAAAGAGCGCGTGCTGGTCAAGCTGCTCGAACTGGAGAATCCGGCCTCGGCGA
Source organism: Caldilineales bacterium (assembly GCA_038225095.1). Taxonomy (GTDB): domain Bacteria; phylum Chloroflexota; class Anaerolineae; order Caldilineales; family Caldilineaceae; genus JAPLGZ01. The sequence continues at coordinate 4,472 of JBBREZ010000204.1, read as the reverse complement.
TCATCTTTTGTAACACCAAGGTGAATGTTCACTTTATCAACGTAGTGCTCCAGCGTTTCGGCTATGACTCAGACGAATTGAGCGCCGATCTCGCGCAAAATGAGCGCGAGCGTGTGCTGGATCGCGTGCGCCAGGGAACCCTGCGTTTTCTGGTGGCGACCGATGTGGCCGCCCGCGGGCTGGATATCCCGAATCTCTCACACGTCTTTCAGTATGAGCCGCCAGAGGATATCGAAGCGTACATTCACCGAGCCGGGCGCACGGGGCGGGCGGGCGCCAGCGGCGTCGCGATTACGATCGTGAATGGCCTGGAAAAATATACCCTGGAGCGCATCGCTAAGCAATACAGCATCGACATCCAAAAACGGCCGCTGCCCACGGATGAGGATGTAGAAGCGGTGGTGGGCGAACGGCTTACGGCGCTGCTCGAAGCGCGCTTACGTGACCGTGATAAGCTCCAGACCGAACGCAGCCAGCGGCTTTTGCCCTTGGCCCGCAGTTTGGCCGAAAACGAAGACGAGTTGTCGATCATCACGATGTTGTTAGATGATTACTACCAGCAAATGCTGCACGCCCCAGTTGCGCCACCCCCCGATGTGGCTCCATCCAACGTAAGCCGCAGCAAGCCGCAAGGCCAAGTCCAACGCCGGTCGTCATCTGGGCGCAGTCGACGGCGCTAGTTGGGCTGTCATGGATCACAGCAATGAAAGAACGCCAACAACATGGCTGCTACAGCAGTTGACCTGCGCGATATCTATCTCGCCCGTCAGACAATCACCGGCTTGGTTCGGCGCACACCACTGGTGCGCTCGGCCTATTTATCGGAACAGAGCCAGACCAACGTTTACCTGAAGTTGGAAAATCTACAAGAAACCAGGGCCTTCAAGCTGCGTGGCGCGGCCAATCATTTGTTGCACTTGAGCCCAGTGGAACGCCAACGCGGCGTGGTGACGGTTTCGACCGGCAATCATGGGCGCGCCGTGGCCTTTGTGGCCCAGAAATTGGGCATGCGCGCGGTGATCTGTGTGCCCGAACTCGTGCTGCCGCATAAAGTAGAGGCCATGCGACGCTTAGGGGCCGAAGTCATCATGCATGGTGCCACCCAAGATGACGCCGAGCTCCATGCGTTCCAGTTGGCGCAAGCCCAAGGGCTGACGATAGTTTCACCGTTTGATGACCCGTCTATCATTGCTGGCCAGGGCACGATTGGCTTGGAACTGTTGGAAGATCTGCCGCAGATCGATACGGTGATCGTGCCGTTATCCGGTGGCGGCTTGCTGGCTGGGATTGCGATCGCGCTCAAGGCGGCCAGCGCGGGTATTCGGGTGATTGGCGCGTCGCAAGCTTTAGGGCCAGCCATGTATTTGAGTTTGCAAGCGGGCAAAGTTGTACCGGTTATTGAAGAAAAGACCTTGGCCGACAGTTTAATGGGTGGGATCGGTTTGGAAAACCACTTTACATTGGCCCTGTGCCAAGCATTGGTGGACGAGGTTGTCCTACTGTCGGAAGCGGAAATTGGTCAGACGATGGCCTTTGCGCTGCGCCACGAGCATCAAGTGATTGAAGGTGGCGGTTCAGTAGGGATTGGCGCGTTGCTACACAATAAAGTGGCAGACTTGGGCGCTAATGTCGCCGTAGTCGTGAGCGGTGGTAATGTCGATATGGCGACGCTTATGCGCTTGAGCGCCAAGTATGCAGGATAAGAACCAAAGAAAGCAAATTCGCGTAAATTAACGGTAGGGCGCATGCCATGTGCCCCTACCCGGATTGTCCATTGTTTATCTGCGTTCTCTATTCGTGTATCCTCATGCCGTTGGCTTAACTTATCGCCAATTATGCTAAACGGCACAGTATTGCCTTTGTCATTTAGGTTTGGGCAAATGTGTAATCCAACCAAGCATTCTAAAGGGATGTTCAACGGTCGTAGCGTTAATATTCTGGTTCTTCGGCACAACCCACGCTTCGCCAAAAGATTGCAGACCAATTTCTACCCGATAGCGCCCTGCCCCAGCCCAATCGGGCCAATGAATGGCATAGGCATCACGCACAATCGTTCCCGTTGGCCAGTGGTCAGTGCTCCATCGCCCGCCCCCTGGCGAACGCCGCCATTCCCAAGCCACGCGACCGTCCTCAGTGACCACGCGCAACACGGAACGCCAGTCTTGGCTGGGCTGCTGTTGCGCATACCAGTAAAGGGTAAGGTTTTCTTGCAAGTCCCAATCAACCACCGATAATTCGTTGAAGTTGATGGATTTCGTAGGCGACAAATTGATATCATCCGCAAGTAGATGCGGTGCCGGCGCAAAGTTAGGTTGAATCACGGCAAAGAGGCCATACAAACCTAAGATAAAGCTACCAAGCACAAGCGTTACGCCCGCTTTGCGCAGCTGGTCAACCGGCAGCCAAGCCAGTAAGCCGATCACAAAGAGTGCCGTTAACGGGGCAAGCGCTGGATAGAGCAAGCGTCCTTGATCCGTGCCCAACGCGATCAACGAATAGCGCCACATCGCCACGCTGACGCTAATCATGGCCAGCACGAGGAACGCCAGAAATGCGCGCAGATCACGCTGGTTACGCCAGGCACGCAGCAAGCCGAAGCCGCTGATGACCGCCAGACTAGCCAGCAGATCATAGATCCAACCGGCCATCGGAATCTGGCCAGCACCGCCAAATTTGCCCCAGAAAGAGACAAACCAACCGTGCAAAAGCCACACGGTGTCGGCCCAAGTCCAAGGCCCCGGGCGCAGATCGATCGTCTGGCGCACCAGGGCCATCCCCAGTGGATCGCCGTAAAGCCGCCAGTTGCGCACCAACCAGGGCGCTGCGATCAGTAAGGCCGGTGCAAAGATCAATAATCCGGTCTTGAGCCATTGCTGCCAGGTTCGGACCGCCGCCTGCGTATAAGCGCTCAGCATAAAGCGCCATTTTTTATCCTGCACTGGTTGCTTGCTGATTTCCGCCGTGAGCACGCCCAACAGGATGGCGCACCCGACAACGCCCCACAGCGCCAATGTGCTCACCTTGGCCAGCAGCCCCAAGCCCAATGCCAACGGGGTCCACCAACCCGCCTTAAACTGTCCGCTCCCGCGATAGATGGCAAAACCACCCCACAGTGCGACTGTCCCAAAGAGCGCAGCGGCATTGTCATTGTTGACAGCGCCGCTGATAAAGAGAAATTCAGGCAAAAAAGCCAGGAAGCCCACCGTGGTTAACGCCAGGGTGCGCCGCTGGGGAAAGGCGGTCCGCATCAGGCCATAGGTGGCTGCCAAGGTGCCAGTGCTTAAGAGCACCGACCAAAAGCGGGCCAGATGAAAGGCCAGCGCGCCGCCTTGCCAGGGCCAATTTTCTAAGGTCGTATGGATAAAAAAGTTGGGTGAGCCAGTCGCACCGCGTTGGAACTCGACATCGGGATTGGCGCGTAAAAATTTAAAGGAAGGCTGCCCCAGGCTGGCAATTAGCGCCGCTGTTGCATGATAAAAGGGTGGATGTTTGCCTTGCGTCATGCGTGGGCTGGTTGGTAAACTTGGCGCGCGCGCCAGGTGGACAACATACGCCCAATGATCAACTTCGTCGGGCGCTTCACCTAGTGGGTTGAGGGCACTGTACGCGCTCGCCAGCAGAAAATGGGCAATCAGTAAGCTAACTAAGAGCGCGAGGCAGTGCTGTTTTGTGATGCGCACCAGCGAACCTCCACGATTTCGATGTCAACGCGGCGTAATTACCGAATTAAGCTTCTTCTATATCATAAAACTGTCTATTCTAATAATTATAACCCAAGTTGCTACCTTGAAAAATTACGTGTAGTACTCGTTTTTACGAATTTAGACCAGAAATGACGTATAAATTATCAGCTATCAGCTTGCTTTGGCTGCAAAATTCTGGAAGCTAAGACAATTTAAAGCTTCAAAAGGCTAACTGGCTGGCCTTGACGTAATTTCAGGATGCATTAAATCAAATTAAAGGCGCCACTGCGGTCAAGTGATATTTATTGCGAAACCCAAGCCCGGCCAAGGAGCGGCCCACGACATTGGAACGCGGTGGAATGACCACTTCGGTCAAATCGACGAAATAATCCTGGGGATGGGGCGACCGCCCGTTGGGCCGGCCAATCGTGGCCCCCAGGCTTCCATTTGACCGACGCGTGCTTCCGGGCCTAACACCAGCAAATAATCGTCGGCAGCCATGCGCTGGCTGGGTTCTGGATTGAGGATAGCCTGGTGACCGCGCCAGATGGCGAGCACCGTCAAGCCAATCGTTTGCCCGATCTTACTTTCCGCCAACGGACGGTTGACCAGCGGCGAAGTGGCCGGCAGTAAAACAAACAGCATGGGTTGGTGCAACAGATAAATGGGTAAGGAATGGCACCCCAAAGTTTGCAGCCAGCGGACGGGCAACCATCCAGCTATATCCGGCACGCGCACCGGGCGGTTGGTGTCGGCATAGAGGAGATTGCCCAGGCCCATGCCGAGTAA
>JBBREZ010000203.1:0-11330 GCA_038225095.1 Caldilineales bacterium | reverse complement strand
GGCGCTGCGGTTGCCTATGCCCACCAAGCGCGCCAATGGTTCACGCGCGCCTTGCAGGCCGAAATCGACGATCATCTGCTGACCGAAACGGGAGATGCGTCATGCAACGTACCGGGCCTATCTGCCGCAGTTCTGGCGGTGGGATCAGTTTAAATCCACTCGAACTTTCGTTACGCGCTTGATTACTTGAAAATCTGCCCTGGATAAGTGGCTGAGCTAATTACTAACCCCGTGACTACTCATGAGGGTAATCAGCTCAGCCACTACTTTATGTTGAAGGATATTGCCCTGTTCTGCGGCATCTAAGGCAAATGCCGCATCACTTCCACCAATGGCTTGCGCGGTGCAGCGGCGGGGACAAGGGCCGGATAGCCGAAGTAGAGAAAGCCAACGATCTCCTCGGCAGCGGGGTCAATCGCAAGCAGGTTATAGGTTTGTGTTTGTTGGGTTTGCTTACTTGTGCTCCACTGCATGCCCAACCCTTCCGCCCAGGCAGCCAATTGAATATTCTGGATGGCACAGCAGGTGGCGGCATAATCCTCGCGGCGTTGCAGTGCGTCGCCGCTTAGCAAAGTGGTGACTGCAACAATGCGTGGTTTGGACATGAGCTTTTGCACGGCGCCTGCCCACACCTTGTCCCGCGTCGCTGCGTCTGTGTCGGAACGCAGCGATTGGCGTTGAGCATCAGCGCCAGCCTCTGCCAATGCCTGGTGCGTCTGCGGTCCCAACACGACAAAGCGCCACGGCTGGGTCAACCGATGATTCTGCGCCCAGAGGCCGGCGGTCAGTGCACGTTCCAAAACGGCGTCCGGCACCAAGTCTGGCTTAAAATCCTTGATAGTGCGGCGGTGAAGAATGGCATCAAAAAGTTCCACAACTGATCTCCTGGTTCGTGTTGAGCAAGCAAACTTGAAGATAAATGTCTGACAAACTTCAGGTGTCCAGCGTACGTTTGATCGAGATCGTCAGCCCATCAAGACCCTGGCGCCGCAGCACAGGCACGATGCTCGACACGAGCGCCGGATGCGCAGCGACGGCAGCGTTGTAGTGTTTAGTGCCACTTTCAGCGGTGGCATCGAGCACCTCGTTGGGCAGCGTATTGTCGGCCAGGATCAATCCACCGTTGCGCACAAGGGGTAAGACTTTTTGCAAGTAAGCGACATAGCCATCTTTGTCCGCATCGATAAAAACCAGATCAAAAGGCGCTTCGCCCGCTTGTTCGATTGCGGTCAGGGTCGCCAATGCTGGCCCGACGCGCACTTCCACCTTTGCCGCCAGTCCAGCCTGGGCTAAATTGCGGCGCGCAACCGCGGCATGATGTTCATTGATCTCCAACGAAATCATTTTGCCATCGGCTGGCAAGGCGCGCGCCAGCCAAATTGCGCTATAACCGCCCAGCGTGCCGATTTCCAGGATACGCCGCGCCCCGCTCATCAATGCCAGCAGGTGCAGCAATTGACCGCCGCTGGCCGAGACATTGATCTGGGGCAAGCCTTCCCGTTGCATCGCCGCGCGCGTCGCCTGGAGGACAGCGTCCTCGACTGCAAACAGTTGACTGATGTAGTCGTCATAGTTCTGCATACTTTTTTCTGGGGTGCTCATTGCGTTTGCTCCGTGGAAATAATTTCGCGAATCTTATTTTGACATTCTTCGACCACACCACGTACACGGCGGATGGAATCCTGCTGGCCTTGGGCGATGGCTGGGCGCAGCCCGCTCCACACAATGCGGTTCAGGTGTTCGAGTTCCTCTTGGAGAAAACTGACCTCATGTTGACTCGCTGCCGCAACGCCCCCGTCCGCAAAGCGCCCCCAGAAGGCTGTCACTTGTTCCGCTAGGGCGTCAAGTTCTGCCTGACCGGCTTCAGTCAGTTGGTAGATGCGTCGCTCGGCTTCTTGGTTGGCGCGCACTAAGCCCTGATCTTCTAGATATTGCAGGGTTGGGTAGACCGTGCCTGGACTGGGAATGTAACGGCCTGTTGAGCGTTCTTCCAATGCCTTAATGATCTCGTAGCCATGTTTGGGGCCGTCGCGCAACGCATCCAAGAGGATATAGCGCGCATCGCCGCGTCGTGCGCGGTCGCGCCCACCGCCATGCCGATCATGCCTGCGCTCGCCTCTGCCTTGTGTGCCTGATTCCTTGTTGGCTGCTTCCTCACTGCCTTGATGATGTCTACCCTTGTGACCGCCATGCCGGCCACTCGGCTGATTGGCATCGTCTCTTTTTCTATCTCGCATAAAACCTCACTTGGTGATGTTTAAGACTTACGCCGCCTTGCAACGATTGGTTTCCATTGAACAATTGCTTGGCGCTGTATAAGTCGTATTGTGTTATCGCGATATATCGTTATATCGCCGTGGGTAATATACTTGATGGAAAAGCGCTTGTCAAGTTACACTATCGCGATATATCGTTATCGTTCGGGCAAATTGTGCTGGCGTCATTCAACGGGTGGCCGGGCGAATTAGATTTTGTTACTTTTAAACCGGCAGCGTCCCATAGCTATGAAACGAAGAGACGGTTGGCAAGCCCCACGCTTGCCCCTTGGCGCGCTCGGCTTGCGTCCACACGACTGGTTGCCAGTCGGGGTCGAAGATCAGATAGCCACCAGCCGCCATTTCGACACGATTGCCACCCGGCTCATAAAAATAGAGAAAAAAGGTTTGGCCGATGGCTTGTTTGTGCGGTCCCGTCTCAATCGCGACCCCGTTTTCAACCAAAATTCGGCGGCACGCAAGACATCTTCGCGGCTGTCCATGGAATAGGTCAGGTGGTGAAAGCGCCCGCGCGCTGGCGTTCGATCTTGCGTGATGGCAAGATCATAGGCCTTGTTCGTGCTGGCTAGCCAGGTGCCAACTTCGGTGCCGTCGTCAAAAATGATCTGTTCGGTCACGCGCAAGCCCAGTTGTTGGTGAAAGAAGCGACGATTCGCTTTGACATCTTGCGCCAAGAGGTTAACATGATCCAGCCGGCGCGGCGCCATCCCGCGGGGCATATAGCATTGCGGCTGGTTTTTGAAACCCGGCGTGAGATGGCTGGGCGCGACGAAGCGTTCGGTTTTATAGTAAAGCTCCACCGGATGGCCGTCCGGCGCGGCAACCCGAAACGCCGGGCCATGACCATACTCGTTGTCGATCCACACACCGCTGCTCCCTGTTTGCGTCAGGTGCTCAACCAACTGGTCAAGCACAGCGGCGCTCTTGGTGCGAAAGGCCACATGGCCCAAGCCAGATGTTTGGGCCGCAGTTAACTTCAGCGAATAGACCGAATCACCCTGCCGCCCGCTTTCGTGGAGGCCAACAATATTGGTAAAGAAGGCGAGGCTTTCGGCCAAATGGGGGGTGTATAGCTCAATATGGCCCAAGTGGGCGATGTCTTGGAAGGCAGGTTGATAACTCATGGCTGCACCGTTGGTTTTAAATGCTTGGCCAGAAACGCCTGGGTCAGTTCCGGTACCTTTGGATCGGTAAAGCGGCCATGCCCAGCGCCGGCAACTGTGTAAAACGTCACATCTACACCGGCCGCTTGCAAGGCGTTGACCAACAAGACACTTTGTTGGTAGGGAACCAGCGGGTCTTGATCGCCATGGACGATCAAAAAGGGTGAGGCGTCTGCCGTGACATAGGTAATGGGGTTAGCTCTGGTGGTTTTCGCTTGATTTTCCTGGATCGGCCCCCCGATTAACGCCGATTCCGGCGAATCAGGCGTGTCATGCACCATGCCATCGGGCAACCGCTGTATGTCCATTTGCAAAAAGTCGGTTGGCCCAAAATAATCCACCACACATTGCACGCGACTGGAAACATCCAAATGTTCACCAACTTCAAACTCGGCGACATGACCCGTCGTGCCGAGCATGGCAACCAAATGGCCACCGGCGGATGGACTCCACGCGCCGAAGCGGTTGGGATCAAGCCTAAATTGATTGGCGTGGGCGCGCAGCCAACGCACCGCCGCTTTGCAATCTTCGATCTGGGCGGGGAAAATGGCATGTTGGCTTAGGCGGTAGTTGAGTGAAGCGACCGCATAGCCCTGTTTCACATACTGCAACGGCACCGGATCGTGTTCGTTACCTTCCTTGCTGCCCATGCGAAACGCCCCGCCATGCACCCATATGAGCAGCGGCAGATTTTCCCCATCGTCGGGCAGGTAGAGATCAAGTTTCTGGCGTTCATGGCCGTTGGTCACATAAGCCAGATCATGAAAAGCTACCATAATTTTCTCCCTTGCGCACCTGAAAATAGCAGACTTTACGCAGGTTGTTGACTGTTTTTATTTCCACCCATCGGATACTCTACTATCGTAGGCGTGCGTGTCAGGTCAGTATGAGCCACTGAATCGTGCAACTGATCCAGTGGATTGGGGCTGATGATAGTGAGGCTGACAAAAGGCCGGCTGTAAATAGCGACCAGGACAACCTGATTGTCAGCAAGATTGTTAACAATACCATCGATAAAAATTTAGAGCCACGAATGCAGCGCCGGATTGCTGATTTTGCCAAATTGGCGCAAAGCATTGACCACACTGCTTAGGTGCTGACGCATGGCGTTTTCTGCCGCCGCTTCATCATGCGCCGCCACCGCCGCCATAACGGCCTGATGTTCTTCCAAGGAATGGCGCGCCCGGCCCGGAACAAGCAGCGTGCGGTATTGAAAAAGAACATGTTGGGCGCGCAGACGATGAATCAAACCCGTAACGGTTTGGTGATTGGCGATGGCCAATAACTTATCGTGCCATTGGGCATTCAAATCCGAGATGCTTAACAGATCGTCTCGCTCAAGACAGGCTTGCATCTGAGCATGAATTTCTTGGAGTGTCGCAAGCGCTTGATCCGTTGCATTGCGCGCCGCATGGCGGGCGGCCAGCCCTTCTAACACGGCGCGCACTTCTAACATTTCGGCGGCTTCCGCTTCCGAAATTGCCCGCACCCGCGCCCCGCGGTTCGGCTCGTGCTCGACCAGGCCCGCTTGTTCCAGTCGGGCCAACGCTGCCCGCACCGCCCCCCGTCCCACGCCCAATTTCTGCGCCAACTCCATTTCGACTAGGCGTTCGTTGGGCGACAATTCCCCGCGCACAATTGCGTCATGCAACTGGGCGTAGCTTTGGTCGGTTTCGGTGGTTTTGGCGGCTAAATTACTCATAAGTTGTCGGTGCAAGGAATTTGTTGACAAGTTTAACGCACACAAACCTGCTTGTCAAAGGGGCAAAGTAGAAAGATTGATAGACTGGCGTCTGCAATACTCGAATCGGTTTGCGTTGTCCCCAGATCATTTGTTGCAACCGCTCCATCGTCTGTGGTGAGAAATACTGTTCGCCACTTTCTGCATCTACACGCGCTGGAACATGCTCAATGATGTAGAATTTCCCATCTTTCAACAGCGTGTAAGTCACAGTTTGTTCGGTGCCAAATTTCTCTTGAATCTCCGCAATCATTTTCATATCCTGGTATTATACGGGGGCAAGCTAGCATAGTAAAGCTATTTTATCTTTACTGGTTCCTGACGCTCCGCGCCGCCGTTCTCGCGAGCGGACAGGACGCTGGAGCGTCAGGAACCAGTAAATTACCGTACCACCAGCGGTAGATAGATTTTCTGGCTTGGAGGCGTCACAACACTTAATTGAAGCACGGCGCGGTCTTCATGGACAATCTTCAGCTCGCCATCGACGGTGGCGAGCAGTTCAGCACGCACGCCAACGTCACCGGCGGCGGCGGTCGCTTTGGTAAAGTTTGTGAGCACCTGACCCTGCGCGTTGGTCGTTGCGGTCATCACTTCGCTGCCGTTGACCAACCCTTGCTGGCCGTCGCCTTCGGTGCCAATCCGCACCGTTTGATTCGCCACCGGGTTGCCCCAGCGGTCGAGCACGGTCGCCATCAAGACTGCGCTATTGGCGGCGCCGGACAGATCGGTGGGTGTCGCCGCCAGATGGATCTGGTTCGCAATCGGGTTGCGGATGTGGATAGTCGTCGTCGCACTCAGTGCGCCGATGTTCGCAGTGATAGTGGCATCGCCTTCGGTCGTTCCTGGCGTAAAGCGCACCACTGAGCGCCCGTCCACGGTGCTGACCACTACGTTTGTACTATTGGCCGCGGCCGCGCTAACGGCCACCGGCGCAACATTGCCCAGCGATGTACTAACGTTCACGGGCGTACCGTCGGCTACAATGCCACCTTGGTTGTCCAGCACAATTGCGGTGAGTGAGATCACGTCACTGCTGTTGGGCCGCAGATAAACATCGGCATAACGAGTATCGAATTCGATGCTGGCGGGCGGGCGGCGACGGGTCAGTGTTGCATTATCACTGTCGCTGATCGAGCCTTCTTCGGTCTCGGCAAAGGAAACGGTGATCTGCGCTTGTTCGCCACTCAGCGCATTCGGCCAATCCGGATAGACGGTGAGCACTTGCGTGACTGACTGGCCGGCTGGAATGTTCAAACAACCGATCTGATCGAAGTCCCACTTATAGCTCCAACCGGCGGGCAGATCGATATCGGCATCGAAACAATCGTCGCGACTGTCCAGGTTGTCCAGTTGGAACCGGATGTCTGTTGGCTCATTGTTGTTGACGACATGCTTGTCCAACGCCGTGACCCGGAAAGGCTGGAAGTTAAAAGGTGCTGGATCGGATCGCTCAAACTCAACCCCGCCCACTGCGCCTTTCGTCCACAGATAGCCAACGCCACGGCTGGGTGGTGTGAAGTCCGGCCAGCCAAAGACGCCATCGCCGGCGCGCTCATCACCGTGCGCACCATCGTCGAACATCGTAAATTCTTCACCGAAGCGCTGCCCGTTCGGCTTTTGCAGCCAACCGGTGAGCGTGTTGCCATCCAGCGCACGCCCGAATTTAACCTGGATCGCGGATTTGCCCGCCGAAGGCAGCAAGCGGCGCGTCGGGCTGTCGGCGTTGAGGTCGCTGGCCGCCAGGGCGCTAAACGAGAAGGTACCTTGTCCGCCCGCACCGGCGTCTACCGTGGCGTGCCACTTGCCGGTATGACCGTTGACATTTACCTGGATATATTGCACCAACTTGTCACCGGCATTGTGATCCACTGTCAGACAGAGCACGTTGATCGTATCGCCACAGTTGACCGCATTGCCGTCGGGATCGGTTACCGTCATCGGTGCAAAGTTGCCGCTGTAGCCGGTTTGTAAGAAGCCAACACTTTGAATCAGCGAATCAACGTTGACGGTATAAGTCTTGGTCGGCTGCGGCGGCGCAGGCGTGAACTTGTAACCCATGCCATTGGTCGCGCCTGCCACATCCTTGTTGCTCACAATTAGCTTATCGCTGTGACCTAGTGGAAAGCTGAAGAAACGGCTCAAGCCAATCTCGGCGGTGTTGGCCTCGTTGCGTACATGCTCATACTGATAGCGGATTTCGCCAGTTTTCGTGTTCAACCACACTTGATAAGCCCGATAGACATTGTCCTGATCAAGACCCTGAGTCGATACGATGTGCCACTCAAAGCCTAGATTGGCTGTATAAACACAGACATGGGGTCCATACATAAATGGGTCACTTAATTGTTGGAAGCAAGTCTGACCCGCATTGACCTGATCAATAGTTGCCGAAGTTGCGTTATTCGCGTCCGCTGCAACTTTAGGCGGATAATAGGAACTCCAGACCAGATCGGTATTTAGATTGTTTAAATATTCACTGGAAAAGATAGGGCAGAGAACACCGCCACCTGGTGTGCATGGGTCGAACTTGATAAAACCGTCCTGCGATACACCAATGCGGGTGTGCGTACTGCCATAAAAGGGGAAAGGTGCAGGTAGGGTAAGCTCCTTTAATCCAGACGGATCGACTTGACCTTGATCCTGACCCAGTGATTCGGCCGGAAACCATTGATATTCGCGGCTGGTCAATTTGTCCCAGCGATAGGTGAAGGAATCGCTGACATAATCGCTCCACTTGCCGGCGCCGGCGCTGTTGCCCAGTTGCGCGCGCAAAATGTCGGCGGCGTCAGGTAGCTGATCTTTGTTGACGAACAAAAATTGACCGCCGCTGCCCAGTGCGGTAAGCAGATACGGCACGATGCCGCTGGATTGGCTGCCGTCCGCCGCTAAGTCTAGATAGCTTTCTTCGTCACCGCTCACGGCGCTACTATTGGGGCGCGCCGGCGAATTACAGCCACCCAACAGAGCAATCGAGCCGCGCACCTGATGTTCATTGAGCTGCCGTTTGATCAACGGCAAACTGGGTGACTGCGTGGTGTCGCCGTCCGTGTAGACCCACGCCTGGCCACCGCGCTGGTTTTGGATCGCCTGCGAAAGTGCGTTAAGCGCGTTGACCTGACAATTAGGATCGGCGGCGCCAATCGTGGTTAATTGGTTGATGCGCGGCGTGATGCCTTCTGGGAAAAATTGGCCGAACGTGCTGTTCTGAATCGCCAGTGATGTGTTGTTGAAGGTGTTGATCTGCACCTCGATGCCCTTGGGGTCAGGCGCCACAATATCGTTCACCGTTTCGTTCATTACGACTTTTACGGCGTCCAGTTTGCCAGACTGGGCCATGCTGGCACTGTTATCGACGACAAAGTTCAATTGTTTCCACCAGCGGTAATCGGGCTGGTTGGTGGTGGCGTAAGTTGTGCTTGCACCGGCAGCTTGGACTTGTGACGCCGCGACCAAGCTGGTGCCAAATGGATCTGATTTGCCCAAATTCTTCGTTACAGCTTCGGCAGTGCCCGCGTCGGTGGGCTTATTGAGCTTTTTCCACGCTTCGAGATAGACGGAAGCCGTGCAGGTGTCATCAAAGACATCACCGTTTGATTCAAAGGCCGGATCGGTGTAGACCTCTTGAATAATCGGCTGTCCGGGCGAAACCCGATCCCACGGGCCAACGGTCACGCCAGCAGAAGTCCGGCCATCATTGGCGGTGTCGTATAGATCCCATAACATGGCGGCAATCGCCAGTTCATTCTGGTCGCTAAGCAACGAGGCCATGCGCGTTGAGTCGTAGGTTTCCAAATTGACGCCGATGTTCACATTGCCGTTGATGTCGAAGTCCAGATACCAGGAACTGTCCTGGTGGCCGGTTTTATCGCGCACCACGCTTTGCCAGAAGTCGGGATAGCCTTCGCCCCAGGAAAGTTCCAAATCGTTGACCAATGTGTCTACATTGTGGGGACCGCCGCCATTGTCGTCGCAGCCGTAATAATCATCCGCCATGTGACCCCATTCGTGCATGATCACGCTGTCGTCCCACTGGTCGGGATCGGAAGGATCATCGGCGATCGTCATTTCGTTCCAGACATCACCGTTGTAATAAGAGCCGGTGTCGCCATAGCCCGCTTCCCAATGGACTTCCGCCTCACCGTCAAAAATTGCGTCATTCCCTTTGGCGCCGCCGTTGTTGTTCCACGTGGTCCACGCGTCGAGCACGGCGTCGGCAATGTTCAGGATCCCGCTTTGCTCATCGTTGAGGTTGAAGTTGATCGTGTAAGTGCCACCTTCAGATTCGATGATGTTGCTGTCATATTCATAGACTTCGTCGATCCACGAGCTATCTTCGACCTCTACGACGGAGTGGCCGTCCTTGAACAATTCGGTGCGCACGCGCACATAGAGTTCGAGTTCATCGTCAAAGACGCCGTCGTCGTCGCAGAAGTTAAAATGATAAGCGCCGTTGTTGTCGGTGACAACTTTGCCATAGGAATCGTCGAAGAGTGTGTCCTGCTCACGCATCTCGACCCGTACATTGCGCACCGGCACCGTGGTGGCCGTGGCCAGACCGCTCTTGGTCGGCACTTTCTCGATGCGGGTAATAATGCCGGATACATCAAAGCAGGGATCATCGGTAGGTGAGCGCGTGGCTGCGGCGTTGACATCCTGCGTCACTTGCATGGGCATTTTGCTGTGCATGGGGCTGTGCGCGTTGGGGTCTTTGGCGCTGGCCGTGATCGTACCATCGGCGTTTACGGTGAAAAAGAGGACGCCAGTCGCGCCGAATTGCAACGCTTCATCGGGGCGATAGCTGGCGCGCACCGTCAAGCGGTGAACACCCACGCCGGTCAGGCGTAACTGGCGCGTCTGGTGCACCGCTTGGTGGGCGGCAACCGCGCCAGCCGATTCACTAATGGCGCCGCCAAGCAATTCGCCGCCTGCGGGCACAGTCCACACGATGGGCAAATCGGGCGCTGCGAGTTGCGGTGTGGCCGTCAATGTTATGTTGATCGGCTGGTCGGCGCGCGCGGGTAAATCGGCTGTCAGCATGACTTCGATATGGTGTTGTTTATCCTCCGCTCGATCACTAACCGTGGCAATTTGGGCTTGGGCTGGTTGCGCGGCAAGCAAGGGTTGCAAGACAAAGGTCAGGCAGAAAAAGAGTTTAAGCACAGATAGACGAGTTGTACGCATAGGCGTGGCTCCTGATGAATAGGGGCGGTTGTAAATAATTAGGCTGGCGATTCGGCCCAGCCCAAAGTTTGTGGCCGCGATGGTAGAGGCAACATTAACAAAGCGATTGTACCTCAACTCTGCTGACTCTGAAATTTAGCCGGACACAGCCTGACTGTGCCGTAACGCACAAATAGCTATCTTGTCACAAGCGGCAGGAAGATCTGGCTATTCTGTTCGAGCGCACTCGCCACCGGTAGCCCGGCGCTGATGCGATAGAAGCCGCCCTGGGCATTCGCATTGGCATCCATAACGGCGACAGCAAAGCGCTCGCCCGTGGTGGCCTGGAATTTTGCTCGCAGATAATCACTGGTGTTCGAGTCAAAAGCGCCGTTGAACACGCTGCTACCGTCGCCGCGCGTGATCGTCAGGTGCGGTTGCATACCGAGCGCTAAATCGGTGATGCGCACGACAAACGCACCGTCGCGATCCGCCACAAAGGTGAACATGTCCACATCGCCGGGTCGATCAATGTGGCCGGCCACAGATGTATTGGTTGTCGTCAGTACGGTAGCCTGGGCCTGCACGTCGGCGTGATCATCCGCTTGGAAATCGGTGATCGTGAAGAGTGTGCTGGCTGTGATCGTAAAGGCCTGGTTGACTGGCTCAATTGTGAGCGGCGGGGTTTCACCGTTGGGTCCGGCGGTATAGGTTGCGCCCGCATTGGTAAAGACTGCTTTATTATTGGGATTGGTAAAGACAAACTGTAACGTATGCGCCCCATTCATCTGATACGGCAGCGCCACTTGATAGTCGCCCGCGCCTGTGCGATCCAACACCGGCACTGTGGTCGTTCCACCGTTCGGGGCCGTGACGTGCGCCACCACATTCATCTGTGCAATCGGCAGTTGCTTTTCCAGGTGCACATTAAAGAGCACTGCGTCAGGATAGCGAATTTGGTTCATCCAGTTCAGCCGTTCGGGGCAGGTT
>JBBREZ010000202.1:0-11349 GCA_038225095.1 Caldilineales bacterium | reverse complement strand
CCCGTATGAACGGCGTTGTGCCAGACCATATAGTTGATCGCGCTGGCAAGCGTCTGCTTGCCCATCGCGCCTAAGTCAAGCTCGCGTTGCAAGTCGCTGTCCTGCAGCGTGACCAAATAATCATCAACAGCCTGAAACAGGGCCTGCATATATTCGTGGGCTGCAGGCAAATCAACCTTGACTCGACGTTCCCAAGCGCCGCTATCCCCGCTCATGGAGGGCGGTTCGCTCAGGCCAGATTTGCCAGCGAAGCTCGTCAGCATCAATGGCTCTTTACCAAGCGTCATGTTTAAGAAATAATAATCGATCCCCGTTAAGAGATGAGCGATTTGACCAGCGATTGGAAAAGGTGTACCTGCCGGTTGATAAGCGGCCACCTCATCCGTTACGCCCTGCAATGTGCCTTCGAGCCACTCCTGCGATTGGCGGAATTGCGCACGGAGCAGGTTGATCGCACTTTGTTCTTGCGCCATGTTCTGTTTCTCCTGTTTGAAATGAATCGTTTTTGCGCTGCTTGATTAGTTTTAGATTGTAGCACATATGTTCGTTTTTGTAAACGTATGTTTTTGCGCTTTGACAATGCCGATCCCTTCTATTATTCTACCACTAGATTATTTTGTTTTAAGCGCCGAGCCAAGCAGCCAGTTGCCTACATGTAAGGAGCTAGTGAATGGAAACCAGGTTTAAAGATCTAACCAATTACATTATCTCGTTGGGTGCAGCCGATATTAATCATTCGGATAAAACCTATCTTGCCCATGCGATCAGCGTCTACAACGACACGAAAACCTGGGGCGGCAACGATGAGCTTTGTCGCGCAGCGCTTTTTCATTCGATTTACGGGACGCAGGGCTTCCAAAGCTTTACGCTGCCCATGGATCGCCAGCCCGAATTGCGGGCGTTGATCGGCGACTATGCGGAGAAAATTGCCTTTGCCAACTGCTTTATGGAGCGGGGTTCATTCGACGCCCAACTAGGCAAATTCGAGGGGCCATACCCGATCCTGCATCGCATCACCGGCGAAGAATTTGTGCTTTCCAAAGCCGAATACGAAGATCTGATCCGCATCCATTTGTGTGATTGGCTGGAACAGGTTGAGCGCGAACAGAAGTGGGACTACCGGCGCGCGGCCTATCGTCAGATGGCGGAACGGCTGGGCGGCATTGCGCTCACATCCTATGACCGTGTCTTTGTCCGCGAACCGAAGTTGGCGTGATGCCTGGCTTTTCCGCAAAATAGACCCTTATGTCCCTTGTGAGTAAACTGACGGATTTTGATCCGCGACCGGTTTAGAGTATGCTGTAACCATATAGACCTGACCAGCAGCGTCACTATTGACCGGTAATGCAAGTATGCTGAGGTCAACCCCCTCCTAACCTCCCCCTAGTAAGGGGAGGAACTGATTATTCGTCTACGAAAATACGGTTCCCTCCCTTTCTAGGGGAGGATTAGGAGGGGGTAAAACTGGATAAGAATAGAGATCTGCGGCTGAATTTCTCATCGAATAATGATAAAGTCGCGTAATGACGAAGGAGGCAAGCATGACAACACCCACCATCGAACGCCTGCGCAGCAATAGCGACCACACGGCCCGCGCCAATGGCACAGGCAAAGCCGAACTAGGCGAATTCGGTTTCTTGATCGACGGTCAACAGCACAAATCGAACGACGCCATCGAAGTGCGCAGCCCTTATGACGATAGCTTGGTGGCGATCGTGCACCGGGCCGGACCGGCGGAGATTGAAAAGGCGATTGCCAGCGCGGTGACAGCGTTTGAAATCACGCGCAAGCTGCCCACTTGGAAGCGCAGCGAAGTGCTCGAAAAAGTCAGCGACGCGATTATGGCGCATAAAGAGGAACTGGCACGCGTGATCGCCTTCGAAGCGGGCAAGCCAATTAAGGCCGCGCGCGCCGAAGTCGAACGCGCCTCGTTCACCTTCAAGGTTGCCTCTGAAGAGACACGCCGCATTTATGGTGAAATTGTGCCGCTGGACTGGTTGCCCGGCAATGAAGGCCGCACTGCGCAGATTCGCCGGGTGCCGCGCGGTCCGGTGGTCGGCATTGCGCCGTTTAATTTTCCGCTCAATTTGGTGGCGCACAAAGTGGCGCCAGCGTTGGCGGCGGGCAATTCAATCATCTTGCGCCCAGCCTCGCAAACCCCGATCAGTGCGCTTAAGCTGGCAGAACTGATCTTGGAGGCCGGTTGGCCCGCCGGTGGCATCGCCGTTATCCCCTGCAAGACCAAAGACGCCAATCCGTTAGTCGAGGATGATCGCATCAAATTGCTCACCTTTACCGGCAGCCCGGCGGTGGGTTGGGAACTCAAGCGCCGCGCCGGTCAGAAATTTGTCACGCTGGAATTGGGTGGCAATGCTGGCAATATTATCCACAATGACGCCGACATTCCGTATGCGGCGAGCCGAGTGGCCTGGGGCGGTTTCTCGTATGCGGGCCAATCCTGCATCTCGGTGCAGCGGGTCTATATTCACGCCGATCGCTACGACGAATTTGTTGCGGAACTGTTGCCTAAAGTCAAAGCGCTCAAGGTCGGTAATCCCATGGACGAAGCCACCGACATCGGGCCGGTGATCGACAAGGGCGCGGCGGATCGCTTAGAGGTCTGGCTCGACGAAGCCAAGGCCGGCGGCGCTGAAATTCTGACCGGTGGTGTGCGCGAAGGCAACGTCTGGCAGCCGACTGTGTTGGGCTCCATGCGCCCAGACATGAAGCTCTCTTGCCAGGAAGCCTTTGGCCCCGTGGTCGGGCTCTATCGTTATACCGACGTACATGAGGCGATTCGCGCCGTGGACGACAGTGAATTCGGGCTTCAGGCCGGCATTTTCACGAATGACTGGCGCTTGGTCGAAGAGGCATTTGAGAACATCGAAGTCGGCGGCTTGATGGTCAACGATGTGAGCACCTTTCGCATCGACCATATGCCCTATGGCGGCGCGAAGGCATCAGGCAGTGGGCGCGAAGGGTTGCGCTATGCGATTGAAGAGATGACCGAGATGCGCTTGTTGACATTTAATCGCCGCTAATAACTAGACAAGTCATAGTGAGTGGAAATTGTAATCATGTACTTGCCACCCACTTTGCATAGCTCCGGTTTGTTTAATTTGGTAAACAGGAGGGTCGTCTGCGCGAATAGATGGCTCTCCTGTTTTTGTTTTGACACACGCTTCCATACTCTAGCTTGGATTAAAAATCAAACGCCGATAAAACGCCGACATTCTAATATGGCAGCGCAAGGTTGTTAATCGGTAGACCACAGCGGAGCTGGCACGCCTACGGGCCGGACCATGCGCACGCGGCGTGCTTGCTCCGCCCTTGCGCGCAACCTAGTGGTGTTGCGTTTTATCAGCGCTCAGTCGCCAATATCCTAAGTAAGATCGGCATCTCTTTTTTAATGCTATGCACAACAAATATAAATACGCCCAAATTGCTAGGTTCTTTTGACATTTCATTTTTGCAGCAGGGTTAAAACCCGCAACTGACAAGAACAAGTGCCCGCAGGCACTAAAGGCCTAGTCGCTGAGGCGACTTGTGATTGTTAGTAGCCGAATTTATTCGTGCTGGTAACAAATGTCAAAAGAACCTAATCAATTATAGTATGAGAGTTTTAATACTGATAGTTCTATCAAAAAATCAGACGCCGATAAATCGCCGACGTTTTGTGTTTTATCAGCGTTTCTGTGTAACGCTATCGAAGATCACCTTCAGCCTTTTGACTAAGTAGCGCTTACAACAAATATATCTGAAAGAAGTTGCAAATGAGACCCCGCTTACTTAAAATCATTCTTTACAAGGTGGAATTTCCCATGTACTATTAATCAATAATCAACCTATCGTCCCCGTTTTATGAAAGTGAATTTATGGTTACTGATTGGAGCAACAGCACGCGCACCCGTTCACAGGCAGCGCGTTCCTTATTTCTAGTCGGTTTTAGCCACTTTACCTTAGAACTCTGTCAGAATTTTCTGCCCGTGCTCTATCCACTTTTGATGGTCAGCATGGGGCTACACTACACGCAGATCGGTTTGATCGCGCTGATAACCACGCTGACTGGCTCAATTTTGCAGCCATTCTTCGGCTTTTTATCGGATCGGCTCGGACCCGAGCGCGTTTGCGCGCTCAGCATCCTTTGGCTGGGCGGGCTGATGGGGCTGGTTGGGCTGGTCACGCACTATTGGCTGTTGGTGGTGCTCGTGGGCGTAGCCAGCATCGGATCGGCGGCGTATCATCCACCCGGCGCTGTGATTGCGACGGCCAACAGTGGGGCGCGACGCGGGGCTGGCATGTCGCTCTTTTCGGTGGGCGGCAACTTGGGTGCGGCCTTGAGTCCACTTTGGATCGCCTTATGGATTGGCAGGCTGGGTGTGAACAGCACATTGACGCTGATCCCAGTGGCTGGGTTGATCTGTCTCTTACTCTACTGGCAGGCAAGACAAGCAGCCGTGGGCCACCAAGCCCAGACGCTACGGACGCCTAAAGTCATGGGCAAGGAGTATCTGCTTGGTTTAATTTTGGTCGTCATCGGCGCGATGACGCGCTCCTGGTTTCAGGTCTCGCTCACCACCTATCTACCCGCCTGGGTGCAGAGCAACGGCGGCACCTTGGCACAGGGCAGCCAAATGCTTTCTATCTTCCTCTTTGCGATTGGCGCAGGCAGTTTGATTGGCGGCTTTATTTCTGATCGACTGGGTGCGCGTGGCCCGTGGTTAGTTGTCTTCGTGTGCACAGCGCTGCTCAGCCCAGCCTATTGGATTTTTCTGAATGCTTCCTCTGGGTTGCAAATGCTAGCGCTGATCCTGGTCGGCATCGCGATTGGTTGCACCTATCCAACGAGTATTCTGCTGGCGCATGATGCGTGGCCGCGCCAGATGGCGCTAGCGTCGGGCATGGTCATGGGGATTGGCTGGGCACCCGGCGGTTTAGGCGCATCCTTCACGGGATATGTTGCCGACCATGCCTCGTTAACCAGCGGTTTGCATTTTTTGATTGTGCCACCGATCTTAGGCTTGCTCTCGATTGTGGCCTACCGTTTATTAGAAAATTGGCAGCCAAGCGCCACACCTAGCTAGAATGCTCGTAAATAATCCATCATTTGGCGGATTTTTTTCGCGAACTTTTTCCTTTATAATAGTCTTATAATAGGAAGAGTAGTAGATGGTATTTATCAAGATGATGGAGCATAAACAATGGCGTACGCGCAGAACGATCACAACTATAGCAATGATACGCAGCTTTCTGACCAGAATCAGCCGCTGATCGTTTCCGAAAACACGCTAACAACGACCAAACTAATGTCCGACCCTGCGCAGCCAGCGGCCAATACCTGGAAAATCATGATCGTCGATGACGAAACGGAGATCCATCACATCACCAAGCTTGCCCTCAAGCAGGTTAGCTTTGAAGGAAAACACTTGAGTTTTCTCTCGGCCTATTCGGCGGCCCAAGCAGAGACGTTGCTCCAAGATAACGCCGATACAGCCGTCATCTTGTTGGATGTTGTCATGGAAAGAGCCGATTCAGGCTTACGGCTGATTAAATATATCCGCGAAGTGCTTGGTAACAAACTCGTGCGCATTATATTGTGCACGGGCCAGTCTGGGGAAGCGCTGGAAGAGGCGATTATTCGTGAGTATGATATTAACGATTACAGAACCAAAAACGAATTGACGGATCAAAGGCTGCACACGACCATTATTTTATCGTTACGAACGTTCCTCTATTTAACCACACTCCAAGCGAATCAAAAACAAGTAGAAGAACTTTACTTGAGTTTGTCTGAACGCAATGCCGAGTTACAAAGAGCGAAAGATAGCGCAGAGATCGCCAATCACGCCAAAACTGAATTTCTATCGACCATGAGCCACGAATTGCGCACCCCGCTCAGCGTGATCTTGATGCAAGCAGAGATTGTCCAAACCGGCTCCTATGGTGCGCTGACGCCAAAACAAGAAAATTCGTTAGCACTGATTCACCAGAGTGGACACCAACTCCTAGCACTGATCAACGATATTTTAGATTTGTCGCGGATTGAGGCCGGTAAATATGAATTGGATTTGGGCCCCACGTCGGTGAGTATGGTTTGCGAATTTAGTTTGCATGCTGTCCAGGCGCTGGCCGCGGCGAAAAATATAAAAATCCAGGTGATTGTTGAAGAAAAAATCCCGCGGCTGCGGACTGACGAGCGCCGCTTGGTGCAAATTCTCGTCAATTTGCTAAAAAATGCGATCAAATTTACCCCGTCTGGCGCAGAAGTTGGGCTCCAGGTGACAAGCGATCCGAGCCGCAACATTGTTATATTTAATGTCTGGGATACCGGCATTGGCATTGCCGCCAAAGATATTAGCCGCCTCTTTCAGCCTTTTATCCAATTGGATAGCGGGCTCACTCGTCAATATGAAGGCACTGGTCTGGGATTATCGATCGTGGCGCGTGTTCTCAATTTGTTGGGGGGTGACATCCAGGTGGAAAGCCAGTTGGGCCAGGGCAGTCATTTTATCGTAATGCTGCCCTGGATATCGCAAGATCCGCAATCCTGAGAGACGGTCTGAAAAGAATTCGTAGGTGCAGTTTGTAACCGAACAATCAGGGGATGACCGAGAACGTGCGGTTACAAACCGCACCTACAAAGTCCCTGATCCACCCTTTTCAGACCGTTTCTGAGGTTAGTTCGGTAAAATCAGGTGACTATCCCCGAATTCGTGCCACAGATAGCCTTCTTCAGTAGCCGCATCATAGGCCGAACGAATCATGGCCGGCCCAGCAAGCGCATAGAGCATCGCCAAGTGGCTGGCCAGCGGGTCGTGCAAGCCTGTCAACAAACCATCTACGGTGTGAACACTTTCCCCTGGATGAACATAACGGCGCGTGAAGCCGCGCGCCGGGCAAACTTGTTGGCCGTCCCAGGCCGATTCTAGTGCCCGCACCACGGTCGTACCCACCGCAATCACGCGCCGGTGTTCACGCTTGGCGGCATTGACCGCCGCCGCCGTGCCAACTGAGACATGGAACGGTTCAGCGTAGAGCGGTTGCTGCTCAACTACTTCCGTTTCCACCTCCATGCTAGAGACACCGGTGTGTAAGGTAATGCCCGCGATCCGGATGCCGCCGGCATGTAATGAGCGCAGCACATGCCGGGTAAAAGGTCGTCCGGCCGACGGCATCTCCGCGCTCCCTGGAATTTTAGAAAAAATCGTTTGATAAGCGGCCAACGGATAGTGATCAGGCACATACCCATAGCGAATGGGGCTACCGACCTGTCCCATCACTTGACATAAATCATTCTGCGCCTGGACAAACCAAAGGCGCGGTAAGCCAGGGTAGGGTGCGACCAGACGAAGCGAGTGCCCCGCCACGTTGATCAATTCGCCAGCCGCCAATGGCAAGGGGCCCGGTTGATCACTGCGCCAACGCGGCTCTGCCAACCAGAGATCGTCCCCGTAATTTGTCGATAAATTAAGGATAAAATCACCCACGGCGCTTTTTGCCGGCAAACTCGCCGGCAATGTTGCACTGTGATTAACGACTAGCAGATCGCCCGGCACTAAAAAATCAGCCAGGTGATTGAATACACTATGAATATGGCCGGCAGGTGTACTGACTAGCAGACGCACCTCGTCGCGTTCGAGACCACGCGCTTCTGGTGGTTCGCTGGCTTGCAACGCCGCCGGACGATCAAATATAAGCTCTGTGCGTTTCATCGCGCTTCCTTTTATGGGTGAACAAAACCAAATTTTCTTTTGGCACAGGCGCTGAACTACACGGGTATGACCCAACGTTCGGCCTGCGCCTGAAAACGGTTGCCCGTGATTGACCGCGGTTCTTGCCCCAGCAACCAGGCCCAGAAGGGAATGGTCACAGCGGGCAACGGTCGGTCATTAATATCCTCACCGGGAAAGGCTGCCTGGTGCATTTGCGTGCGCATATCGCCTGGGTCTACGCTGACAACGGCTACGTCGTCTGCGCGTAATTCGTTGGCTAACGTCCGGCTGATCAAATCCAAGGCCGCCTTGCTGGCACCGTAGCCACCCCAATTGGGATAACCACCCACCGCGGCATCGCTGGAAATATTGACAATCAGGCCATGCGCCTGTTTGAGCCAAGGTAGGGTCGCTTGGATCAGGCTCAAGGGCGCCAATAGGTTGACCGCCAACACCTGTTCCAGCGTTTCGATTGGATAATCGCTGAGCACGGGTTGTGGACTAGGCCCCAGAATGGAGGCGTTATTGACCAATAGATCGAGCCGACCCAATTGTTCGATCACCTGCACCACTTGCTGGCGATGAGCCGGGTCGTTCACATCGCCAGGCACGGCAATCACCGGTTGGCCGTAGGTTTCCAGCGTACGCGCCGTGGCGGCCAATGCTTCATCGCCGCGCGCCGTAATCATTAAACTAAACCCACGGCCCGCCAGGAAAGTTGCCAATGTCTGGCCCAATCCGCGGCTGGTGCCGGTGATCAATGCTACTTTGTTCATAAATTTAACCTCTCGAATCGTTGTTAGTTTGTGTTATTTTTATAGCTAAACTTTACCAATAAAAACGACGTGGCGCATTGATCGACGGGCCGGACTTGGACTGTACAAACGATCAGTCATTCATGTTAAGCCGAGTAGCCAAGACGGGCACGCAATCGGCGGCGAAAATCGTTGAGGGATTATCCATTGCTGGGTGCGCCGCCGACCGTTCGGCAGAGCTCACGTCGAAGCCGCATGCTCCTACGCTGATCGTCATCGTCTGCTTGCTGGGTGGATTTGTGCTTTTGCGTTGAGCTTTTTTCTTGGCAGCCTAACGTGGGTTAGAATGTAACTCTCGGCTGATTGATGGAAAGGAGAAAGTGTTCGCATGGAACTGTTATTAAGCGTTGCCCTAGGGATCGGGCTGAGTGCAGCCTGTGGTTTTCGCATCTTTGTGCCGTTCACCATCATGAGCATCGCCGCGCTCAGTGGTACGCTGCATTTTTCATCTGATTTTGCCTGGATTGGCACCTATCCAGCGCTCGTTGTCTTTGTGACGGCCAGCATGTTGGAAATTCTGGCCTACTATATTCCCTGGCTAGACAATTTACTGGACGCCCTGGCGACACCCGCCGCCATGATCGCCGGTACAATCGCCACGGCATCGGTCGTCACCGGGATGTCACCGCTGCTGCAGTGGACCACGGCAATTATTGCGGGTGGCGTCGCAGCGGGTGCGGTGCAGACTAGCACCACGTTGCTGCGCGGCGCTTCCTCCGTAACTACCGGCGGTCTGGGCAATTTCCTAGTCGCCACCGTCGAATTGATCGGGTCGATTATGACATCACTGTTGGCGCTGGTCATGCCGTGGCTGGTTTTTCTGTTGACACTGCTTTTGGGCATTTGGTTCATTCGCAAAGTGACACAGCGAGCCAGCAATATTCGGCAGACGGCATAAAATGTGAGTGTATGGTAGGCTATCAGCAGGCCATACGAATAGGACAGACCACATTCATGGCCGGAGAACGGGCAAATGACCACCAAACAAATCGACATCTACAAATCAACAACGCCGTTAGCCGACCTGCTTGCCATTGTAAAGGGTGGTGATGAGGCTATTCTGGCTGAAGGTGATATCCCGTTAGCGCTTGTCACTCCACTACAAATTGTAAAAAAAGTACATGTAGCGGGTCTCAACCAAGGTACCTTTGAAGTCATTGGTGATTTTGATACGCCGCTACCCGATGAATTTTGGCTTGGTGAGTAACGGAAGATTTGGCGATCCTTTCGGTTGACGCCCTGTTTGCTCATTACCCAGTCAAGCTTTTCTATTAAAGGAATAAGGACTGTTTATCATGCCCGCTATTCAAATCAAAACGCCTCTGCCGGGCCCGAAAAATCAAGCCATCCTCGACCGTCGCGACGCTGCCGTCTCGCGCAGTGTCGCGCGCTCAACGCCCGTGGTAGCCGCCAAAGCGCACGGCGCCACCGTTACCGATGTGGACGGCAATACATTTTTGGATTTCACGAGTGGCATTGGGGTGGTCAACGCTGGCCACACGCCGGCGGCTGTGGTCGAAGCGATTCGCGAACAGGCCGAGAATCTGCTCCATCTGTGTGCGCTGGTCGGCACCTACGAACCCTATGTCGCCGTGGCCGAACGGCTGAATGCCCTGATCCCGATTAGCGGCAAAAAGAAGAGTTACCTAGCCAACACCGGCGCGGAAGCCGTCGAAACCGCGATCAAAATGGCACGCGCCTACACCGGCCGCCCCGCCGTGATCGCCTATGAAGGCGCCTATCACGGACGCACGTTGCTCACGATGTCGCTGACCAGCAAATACGCGCTGTTCAAGAAGAGTTTCGGCCCCTTTGCACCGGAAATCTACCGTGTACCCTATCCCTACGTCTATCGTTCTGATGAAGGCGACGACGCCGAAGCTTGTAGCCGAAAATGCTTTGCCGATCTGGAACGCGCCTTGGTAGCCCACGTTGATCCGACGGCTGTCGCGGCCATTATCATTGAACCAGTACAAGGTGAAGGCGGCTTTATTCCAGCGCCGTTTTCCTATCTGCGCAAGCTACGCGAACTATGCACCAAACATGGGATTGTCTTGATCGCCGATGAAGTGCAGAGCGGTTTTTGCCGTACGGGTCGGTGGTTTGCCTTTGAACACAGTGGGATCGAGCCAGATTTGGTCGTTACCGCCAAGTCAATTGCCGCCGGATTGCCGCTGGCCGCCGTCACCGGGCGCGCAGAAATCCTCGATGCGCCGCATGTGGGCGGCGTTGGCAGCACCTATGGCGGCAACCCGTTGGCCTGCGCCGCCGCGCTCAAAGCTCTCGAACTAATGGAAAATGCCAACCTGAATAATCGCGCCGATCAGATTGGCGAAATCATGCTGGGCCGCTTCCAAGCCTGGAAAGCACGCTTCCCCTTGATTGGCGATGTGCGCGGTCTGGGCGCGATGTTAGCGCTTGAATTTATCAGTGGCCCCAACGACCGCACGCCAAACACGACAATGCCCTTAAAAATTGTCGAGGAAGCGTACAAACGCGGCCTGATGTTGATCCGCGCCGGGCTCTATTCCAACTGTGTGCGCACGCTGGTGCCGTTGACGATTACGGATGAGGAATTGGACGAAGGCTTGAATGTGTTGGAAGCAGTGATTACAGTTGTAGCAGGTAGCAAGTAACAAGTAACAGGTAGACAGTATACTCTGCTACTTGCTACCTGCTACGTGTCACGTATCTTTACATCGTTCACAAAAGAGTGAGCACATTAACAAACGAAAGTATCAATAGATCGTTCATAAGGATGCGAGATGCAGGAAATTTAGTCGAGAGAATAAGCATGTTGGCGCTGGAGCCAAGTAGCGGTT
>JBBREZ010000201.1:0-11354 GCA_038225095.1 Caldilineales bacterium | reverse complement strand
ACTATTGCATCCTTCTAGATAGATGGGTTGCAGCATACATACGAGCTAAGGAGGTAAGATGGGTGATATAAAATTTGGCACCGACGGCTGGCGCGGACGCATTGCGGATGACTACACCTTTGCCAATGTACGTCGTTGTGCGCAGGGCTTTGCGAATTATTTAAGCGCCAATGGCAAGCAGGGCAGTGTTGTCGTCGGGCATGATAAGCGCTTCCAGGCCGAATCCTTTGCCGCAACGACCGCAGAAGTGCTGGCCGGGAATGGGTTTAAAGTGTACTTGACCGACAAGGCCACACCAACCCCGGTGATCAGCTTTAGTGTCGGTGAAAAGGGCGCGTTGGGCGCGATCAATATTACCGCCAGCCATAACCCGCCAGAAGATTGCGGCTTTAAAGTGCGCGACGAACATGGCGGCGCGATTGCTCCTGCTGGTTTGACGCAGATCGAGTCGTTGATCCCAGAAGCTGGCGACACGAATGCGATCAAGTCCGCAAAACTGGCGGATGCCCTGAAAAATGGCAGCATCGAATATTTTGATGCCAAACCGGCCTATCTGGTCCGCATTGCTGAATTGATCGATGTCCAGCCGATCAAGGATGCGGGTCTCAAGGTCGTGGTGGACAATATGTGGGGCAACGGCGCGGGCTGGCTGACCGAAATTCTGGGCGGCGGCAAAATCGAGATCATCGAAGTGCATGCGGAACGCAATCCGATCTTTCCCGAAATGAAGCGCCCAGAGCCGATTCCGCCGAATGTGGATGCGGGTTTGGCAACGGGTAAGCGCGTCGGTGCGCATTGCGTCTGCATCATGGACGGCGATGCGGACCGTTGTGGCTTTGGCGACGAAAACGGTGAATTTATCGACCAGTTGCGCGTGTACGGCTTGCTCGCTTATTATTTGCTAGAAGTACGCGGCCAGCGCGGCGCGATTGTCAAAACCATTAGTACGACCTCGATGCTCGATAAATTAGGCAAACTGTACGGCGTGCCGGTGGTCAACACAGGCGTCGGTTTCAAATATGTAGCGCCGGCCATGATGGAACATGACGCCATGATTGGTGGCGAAGAAAGCGGTGGTTATGCTTTCCGCGGCCATGTGCCCGAGCGCGACGGTATCGTTTCTAACCTCTACTTGTTGGACGCAATGGTGAGAACGGGCAAGACGCCAACCCAGTTAGTGCAAGCGCTCTTTGATAAAGTGGGCGCGCATTACTACGACCGCATTGACATTCGCGTGACTGATGAGGCGACCAAGCAAGCTGCCAAGACCAAACTTGACGCCGTCAAAGCCGAAAAGATCACCCTGGGTGGTCATAAAGTCACCGAGAAAGTGACGCTTGACGGCTATAAGTTTGTCATGGATGATGGCGGCTGGCTGCTGGTGCGTTTCTCTGGCACCGAACCGTTGATCCGTGTTTACACCGAAACCACCGACAAAGCGGCTGTCGCCGCCATTTTGGCTGATGGCAAACAGTTGGCGGGGCTATAAGTTCGTCAAATCCAAACAGGTAGAAGGTAAGGCCATTCCAAATAAATAACGATATAGGGATCGAGACCTGACAGGAGGAAAAGGCCCCACCTGTCAGGTCCGTTGATAAGCTCAGCCCGTATACTTATTTATTTGGAATGGCCTAAATAGATGCACAAACCCTGTTTACCTTCTACCTGTTTACTCGTCTACCCTGCAAGTGCTTTTCCCGACCATCGCTATCCCTCTTACAGCACTGGCGCGCCCCAGCTTCTAAGAGCCGGTTTGAATCTTAGCGGCTCTAAACGATACATTTGAATGTGGATTGGTATTAGCACGTCCTCGAGGCCGCGTCGGCTGCCACGGCAAGCCCCATCACCTTGTCGAAGAACTGCTGGCTCTGCCCGCGGAATAGGCCGGTCTTAATGCCGGCTTGGAAGAGGTGCACCGCACCGCCCATTGGCGTTCTTTCGGGACGGATCACGCAGTTCAATGGCAGCGCGGGGTCCATAAATTTGCAGGGGTGGGGAATGTGGTGGGCACCGATGTCGTTCTTCTTGACGTCCGGGAAGACCAACCCGTCGCCGGAGATGACGGGTAGTCCTTCGAGGGACTGATGGAACGAGGCGAAGAAGTACGCCTCGGTCGGTCCGATGCTGGTGAGAATCCGCAGCACATCGAGATTGGTGGCCTTCGGAATCATCGTCGGATAGATGCTCGTGCCGCCCTGTTCGGTGGCGGCGAAATGGAACGCAGCGGAGTTCGCGATCAGCTGCATCTCATGCTTCGTGTAGTGCCGTTTGTCCACCGGAATGAGGGGCTTGTCAACGATGTCGACGAACTGGGGGTAGGTGTCCCCCAGGTCCGGGTTGCCGGTGTCGCGGTAGCGCAGATACCAGCTCGTGTCCACCGACGTGTTCAGGAGGTTGGTGAGCCTTCCCTTCTTGCGCGCCCCTTGCGCCGTGCTGCTCGGCAGGGTGCGAAAGGCGTCAAGGTTGGTTGGCGCAAACCCATTCGCGGTGAGGAAGGCGTTGATAAAGTCCGCGTGGCTTTGCTCGTCGCCAGCTACATCGCTGGTGTAGGTCACGAGCTCATCCTCGAGCACGTTCAGGGCATCCCCGTAGGCCTTGTTGCCCACGGCCAGTTCGGCGTACTGCACCCACAGATCAGTCTCGATCAACTCGGCTGCCGCCAGGAACTGAAGAATCGCCACGTCACCCGCTGTCACTCCCGGCCCATCAGGGCCGGCCGCGAGGGCAGGCATCGTCCCCGATAAAGCGCCCAATCCCACGGCAGCGGCGCCACCCATAGCTCCTTTCCAAAGCGAACGACGGGATATCATTCGGTCATTGGGTCTGTTCATTTCTTTCATGGTAGATGTCCTTTCATAGTTACTAAGCGGCCCCTGCTCGTGTCGCCGATTGTATAGCGAGGCAAGCGTCAGGCCACGAACTTAAGAAATCCACGGCGCTTTGAGCCGCTCTCATTGTAATCGTCGCGGAGTTTCTGTGTGGTGCTGGAACGGGTGAACTCTTCTCATCTCCCTCCTTCCTATTGGGTAAGCGCATCTGGCTTATAACTAGTAGACCAAGTTTCGGGCGGATTTATTCCCGTTACGCAATTTACCTTTTTCACTATCTTTGCAGTTTGAGCTAAGCAGCAAGACGTACTTTCAACTGGCAAACGACTTTGTTAGTGTGTCCGGGCTTGGTGAGGCGGTCGATAAGTTGGCATGATGTTCGCGCTGAACGAGCAGGCGCATCTGTCCAATGGTGAGGGACAGTCCCTTGCTCGCGGCGCGCTGACAATCACAGTTTGCCATAGCATTTCGTCACCTTTTTTCCTGCCAGAAACGCCATGCTCAAACATTATGTCACCTTCTCCATATTGCCTTGCGACGTAAACATTATAATGTTACACTATGACCGACCTGAAACGGTTTATCGGGTCGGTTTTGTTGTAAATCATCGATTGTCACTTTGCGTCCTGGCTGAATTTGAAAGCAAGCATCCACACTTGTGCCGATGTCCAGTCATGCGCGATTTTCATGCATACGAAGGAGTTTTCTGGCGTGCAATCTACGTCGTTCCGCCTGATGTCGGTGGTTGTGACGATTTTGCTTTTGGCTGGATTGACCCTGGTCGTGCGATTAGCCCTGCGCAACAATCCAACGACGCTGCGAGTCATAGCCCTAACCCGCGCGCCGGCCACCTTCAAGCCAGAAAAATCGACGCGATCAACAACGGCCACGCCGACCTCGGCGGCGCTTAGCCAGGTGCTAAGTGACAAGCCAATCGAGCTCGCGCTGTTGCGCAGCATCGACGCTGGCGGCTTCTCCTTTCGCCCATTAACGGGTTATACGGTCGAGTTGCAAGCAGGCTCAGTTAACATGCTGCCCCAAAATAGCGCGTCGGCTGACGCTTTCTTGTTGAGCGGCGGTCCACCAGGACAATTTGCCACGCAAGCGGCCGCAACGCTCGAAGCTATTTTTGCGCAGTATGTCAATTTCTATGCCCAAAAAGATAATTTCCGCATCGGCGCGCGCCAGCCAATTACGGTAGATGGCACGCGTGGCTACACGGTTGACCTGACCAGTATTGACACGGTCAAACATTTTGCTGGGCGGATTGTGATGGTGCAACCAAGCGCTGAGCAAATTTTTATCATGGTCGGCGTTGCCCCGGCCACCCAATGGCAGACGGACACTGTGGCTCGGTTTGAGGCCGTGTTGGCTTCCATCAAGCTGTTTGCGCCCTTAGCGTCGGCCATGCGCACGGCAACTGTCACCAATACGACGACCGCGACAACTGCAGCCACAGCTACGTTGACGGTTGCGCCATCAAGTCGCGGCTTGGCTGCTGCCTCTCAGTTCACCACAACCCAAGCGGCTACGAATGCAGTCCTGATCCCTACGCCAACCGTGCAGCCCAATCAAAAATCAAGCTGGCAAACTTATTCCAACGCCAATAAGATCAGCGATCTGGTGGTTTACAAAAATACGCTCTGGGCAGCCACTCAGGGTGGGGTAATGACGTGGAACTTGCCCAACGGCGCCTTTGTCAAATACACGACCATGAATGGACTGGCGGCCAATCAAGCGACGGCCGTCGTGGCCTGTCCCTTGCCAGGGTTGGGCATCGTCTTCGGCAGCGAGCAAGGGCTCCAAATTTTTGAGCTGCAAAACAATCGTTGGAAAATGTTGAATAGCAACAATAGCACCATGAGTTTTGACGATGTAAGCTCATTAATTTGCAGTGTTGATAATAGTTTTCTGATCGTTGGTTATCAAAAGCACGGGTTGGATATTTTCGACGCTAGGACCGGCGTCTGGACGTACATTAACCAAAACAGTGGCTTGCAAAATAACGTGGTTGACGCGATCGCCGTCGCTGGCAACCGGGACGCGATTTGGGTAGCTTCTGATTCCGGCGTTTCTGTGCTAACGCCACAAGGCGCAAAGTTTTTTGATGGCAGTAATAGCCCGCTAGAGACGACCCAGATTACGGCGATCGCCATCGACAAAAAAGGCACTGTTTGGCTCGGTGCCCATGATGCTGTTTATAAAGTCAGCGGTGATACTTGGACGGTCTACAGCCAACTTTCTGTCCTGGCCTCGCGTTTTCCAGCCGGTGATATGAATGGCTTAGCCGTTGCCACGGACGGCACCGTCTGGATCGGTTCCAGCAAGGGCGAGATCTGTCACTTTGACCCGGTCAATGTGCAATGTTTGGACTTTTTTGCCAGCGAGGATGCCACGGCCCCCAATATGGCGCGCGGCCAGTTGACGCATCTGACGATTGATCCCACGGGAAATGTGTATTATGCAACGGACGGCGGTGGCATTAGTGGCTATGATGGCAGCAGTTGGCACACATTGGCGATGCCGGACGAAATGCTGAGTGGTAATCAGGTGCATGCCCTGGCGCAAACCAAAGATGGTTCGATCTGGGTGGCAACTGAGGGTGGCATCCAGCAGTTGAATGCAGAAGGCAGCGCGGCGATCCAGCTATTTACCACAGCCAATAGCGGTCTGGTCGTGACGGAGACAGGCGTACTCCAGCCGGATCAGGCCGGCGGCATCTGGTTTGGTGCGCTGGGCGCCAGTTATTTTAACGGCGACAACTGGGCGGTCTACACCGCATCGGATGGTCTGGCCAACGGCAGCGTGCAAGCGATTGCGGTGGATAATCAGCAACGGATCTGGTTTGGCACAAAAACTGGTTTGAGTGTTTGGAATGGCAGCACATTCTTTAGCCTGAACAAACAAACCGGGCTCCCCAATGAGGATGTGACCGCGTTGCTGGCCGACGGTGACAAAATGTGGATCGGCACGAACGGCGGCGGGCTTTTTCGCTTTGAGAAAAATCAATTGCAAGTCTTCGATGCAGCCAAACTAGGGCTGCCCAGCAACATCATCACGGCCCTAGCCAACGATAAAGCTAACCTGTTATTGGTAGGCACCAGCCGCGGTCTGGCTCGTGTGCGTGATGGCGTTGCCACCATGATTAGCGAATTGGCCGATTTTCCGATTACGGCGCTGGCAGCCAGACCCGACGGTAAGCTTTGGGTGGGCACGGATGGGAACGGACTGTTCTATTTTGATAGTCGTACCTGGACGGCCCTGCCCGCCGGGGGCAAACCGCCCGCCAATCAAATCTCAGCCTTGTTGGTGGATCAAGCGGGCAAAGTCTGGGTTGGCGGTAAAAATGGCGGATTGATCCGTTATACGCCTTAGAACCCGACAAATGACTGATTGCTTTTAATCAGCTTTGTTGTATGATAGGATCACATCAAGCGTAGAGCGTGTCCGCTGCCGGCTATTTCCAGGCAAAACGTAATACGCATTGTTTTCCACCGCTTTCATTGCAGAAACGGGAAGCTGATATGCCTGAACAAATTCGATTGGTTGTGCATGCCACTCATGAAGCCGGGGTAAAGGTAGGCGGAATTGGTGCCGTTTTAGATGGCTTGCTAAGCGCCCACGCCTATAATCAGCAAGTTCAGCGTACAATTTTGATCGGACCACTTAACGCATCCGACAGCATTGAAATGGAACGGCTCGTCCATCCGCGCAATCATTTGACTGTCCGCTATAGCAGCTTACACGGCATTTTTAATAACGTGCCGGAAGCACAACGGGCAGCCCTGCAACAGGTGGAGCAGACCTTTGCTGTTGCCATCCTCTATGGCGTGCGCCGTTTTGGAGATTATCAACATGATGTGATCCTGGTCGATGCTACCCACCCAAACCGCCAAGAGGTGGATCGTTTCCAGCATTATCTCTGGGAGCATTATGGCCTCAACAGCGGGCGCTACAGTTGGAATCCAGAATTTAACCAATATTTTACGATTGCGCCACCGCTCTTTGCCGCGCTTAAGACAATCGGGGCTGACACAGGATTGGTTGATCGCGAAAAGGTGATCATCGCGCATGAATGGTTGGGCATGCCGTTCGTCTTTGCTGCGCAATTGGCGGAACCCGGCCAATGGCGGACCGTTTTCTACGCGCATGAGATGGCGACGGCGCGCATCTTAGTCGAGCAGCACAGCGGCCACGACACCCGTTTCTATAATGCGCTGGCCAAGGCCCGCGAATGGCAGCAAGATTTGGAGACCATCTTTGGCAACCAGGATGATTTTTTCAAACACGTGCTGATCAAGCTGGCCACGCGCTGTGACAATATCTTTGCCGTAGGCAATCTGGTCGTCGACGAATTGCGCTTTCTCGGCGGCGCATTCAACCAGACCAACATCGATCTGGGTTATAACGGCATACCGGCGGCGATTATTCCATTGGCGGAAAAGCTCGAATCTAAACAGCGGTTGCAGAAATATTGTGAAAATCTACTTGGCTATGTGCCCGACTATGTCTTTACACACGTCACGCGCATGGTGCTTTCTAAAGCGTTGTGGCGCGATCTGCGCGTGCTAGAACACCTGGACAGCCTGTTGCGCCAGGCGGGCAAACGCGCCGTACTCTTTACCGTGAGCACCAGCAACCCGGCTGGCCGCCGCCCCGAATGGGTTCACGCCTGGGAAGCGCAATACGGTTGGCCGGTGAATCATCGCAGTGATAACGGCGACTTGGTGGACCAGGAAGTCGCCTTCTATTTTAATGGGGTCGAGCCTTTCAATCGCCGCGCAACAAATAGCCAGGTCGTGCTAGTCAACCAATTTGGTTGGAGCCGGGATCGCTGTGGCGCCCGCATGCCTGCCGAGATGGCATTTGTGGACATTCGCAAAGGCAGTGATCTGGAATTCGGCCAGAGCATCTACGAACCATTTGGCATTGCCCAGGTGGAACCAATGAGTTATGGCGCGCTCTGTTGTGTCAGCAATGTCTGTGGCTGCACTGGCTTTGCCGAAAGCGCCGCCGATGGGCTGACCAATTTGCCCAATCTGGTGGTGGCAGATTATGTAAGTTTGCCGCAAGGGTATATATTACACAGCCCCTATGACGCACTGCGCATTGATGGTGGCCTGCGCGACTGGATCGAGAATATGAACAGTGTTGCCACCGCGCACACAATCTTTGAACGTCTGCCCAAAAATAAGCGCGCAATGCAAATTTTGTTAACGCGTGGTCAGGCCGTTGCGCAGCGCATGAGCTGGGAAGTGGTGGCGCGCGATTATTTGCTGCCGGGCTTGCAGCGAGCAATGGCATAGAAAAGTTGGCGCGGTTTGATAGCTAGAGGAGGAAATTTAATCTATGACAACGATTGTTAAAACCCAACCGTTGACAATCCCTTATCCCGACGAATTACGCTTGTCGCTAAAAAAGAGTCCCGCTGAATTTGAGCGCGAGGCGCGTCTATTACTAGCGGTAAAGCTGTATGAGTTAAATAAGATTTCAACCGGCATGGCAGCACGCTTGGCCGGTATGAGTCGTGTGGCATTTATGTTTGAATTGAGCCGATTTGATTTATCGCCGATCGGCGTGGATGCTGAAGAATTAGTTAGTGACTTCAACAATGCCTGAAACGAATCAGCTGATCATAGTCGATACAACACCGTTGATTGCACTAGCCATGATCGAACAGTTTGACTTAGGCCAATCCCAATCAATAAGGATCCAGGCGGGGCCGATTTCAAAATTATTGTCGCGCCCAGAGGGCACCCGCCAGACAGGACGTTCGGCGGTCTTCGGCGATCTCAGTCGAGTCGTCGAACGCTTGTCGAAGGTCTCGATCCCGGTATCATTATTTGGAACCGCCTTACTTGCAGAGATTTATGGACAATTAATAGATAATGGTATTCGATTAAACCCAATGATTGTGACGCAAGTATTGATGCTGGCAGGAGAATAAATCCAACATGGCAACTTCCCTTCAGGCAAATCTGTCAACAGCGCAACAACCAACCGTCCATCCAGCCGATATCGCAGCCATTATTGGCGGCTATCATGGCGCGCCGTATGATGTGCTGGGTCCGCACACGGTCACAGTGGCTGGCGCGCCATGTCTGTCGATTCGCGCCTTTCGTCCGTTGGATGCGCAGGTTTTTGTTTTGGATCCCAAAGATGACCAGCGCTATCCCATGCAGCGCGTTGATGCGGCTGGCTTTTTTGAGGCGATCTTCCCGCAATACCAGCAGCCGTTCGCCTATCGTTTCCTAATGGTTGATCCGGCTGGTCAAGCCCATGCATTGGAAGACCCTTATCGTTTCGCCTTCTATCTGACCGAGTACGACATGTACTTGCACAATGAAGGCAACTTTATCTATAGCTACGACAAACTGGGCGCGCATATCCGCGTGGTGGATGGCGTGCAGGGCGTCAATTTTGCGGTGTGGGCGCCCAATGCGCTACGGGTGAGTGTGATTGGGCCGTTTAATGGCTGGGACAACCGCACGCATGCCATGCAACTGCACAACAAGTTTGGCATCTGGGAAATTTTCATGCCCAATTTGCCCGAAGGCATGGAATATAAATATGCCATGAAATCGCGCTTGCTCAACTACGAGGTTGATAAAGCAGATCCCTATAGTTTTTATAGCCAAGTTCGCCCAGGCACCAGTTCGCGCATTTGGGATATCGACAAACACGTGTGGCAGGACGATCAATGGCTCGCCACGCGGGCGGAACGGCAGGCCCTAGATAAGCCGCTAAATATTTATGAAGTGCATCTGGGCAGTTGGAAGCGCGCCCAAAGAGCACCCGCGGAAAACAATGATTTTCTAAGTTATCAAGATTTGGCGCATCAATTGGTGGCCTATGCGCAGCAAATGGGCTACACCCATCTTGAGCTTTTACCGATCACCGAACACCCCTTTGACGGCTCGTGGGGTTATCAAACCACCGGCTATTTTGCGCCAACCAGCCGCTTTGGTACGCCCGATGACTTTCAATATTTTGTCGATTACTGTCACCAAAACCAAATCGGCGTGATCCTAGATTGGGTGCCAGCGCATTTCCCCAAAGACGCACATGGTCTGGCCTTTTTCGATGGCACGCATCTGTATGAGCATTCCGACCCGCGCCTGGGCGAGCATGTCGATTGGGGTACGAAAATTTTTAATTTTGGCCGCAACGAGGTGCACAATTTCCTGGTCAGCAGTGCCATTTTCTGGTTAAAAAAATATCATCTAGACGGTCTGCGCGTGGACGCCGTGGCCTCGATGCTGTATCTAGATTATAGCCGCGAAGGCCAGGCGTGGCTGCCCAACCGCTATGGCGGACGAGAAAATCTGGAAGCGATCGACTTTATCCGACGCTTCAACAATCTAGCGCACGCCGAAGCGCCAGGCATTTTAACCATCGCAGAAGAGAGCACCTCCTGGCCGATGGTCACTCGGCCCACCTATACTGGTGGGCTTGGCTTTGATCTGAAGTGGAACATGGGTTGGATGCATGACATGCTTGGTTATATGCAAGATGATCCGATCTATCGACGTTTTCACCAGGGTCAGGTTACGTTTAGCCTGATCTATGCCTTCACCGAGAACTTTGTGCTGCCGTTTAGTCACGATGAAGTGGTACATTTAAAACATTCTATGTTGGACAAAATGCCGGGGGATGAGTGGCAAAAATTCGCCAATCTACGGGCGCTCTATGCGTACATGACCGGCCATCCGGGCAAAAAATTGCTCTTTATGGGCGATGAGTTTGGTCAATGGGGTGAATGGAGCGAAGCGCGCAGCCTGGATTGGCATCTGCTAGCATGGCCGCTGCACCAACAAATGCAAAAATTTGTGGCCGAGATCAACCATCTCTATCTGCGCGAACCAGCGCTCCATCAAGTAGATTTTAGTTGGGAGGGCTTCCAATGGATCGATTTTAATGACGCTGATCAGTCAGTGCTCAGTTTTGTCCGCCGCAGTATGGCGGCGGCCGAGCAAATGATTATCGTCTGCAACTTTACGCCGGTGCCACGCTTGGGGTATCGCGTGGGGCTGCCGCTCCCGGGCAATTACGGCGAAGTTATGAACAGTGATTGGCCGCAATTTGGGGGGAGCGGGGTTGGCAACGGGCAACCAATTGTTGCGGAGCCGATGTCGTGGCAGAATTGCCCTTATTCAGCCACTTTAAATTTGCCGCCACTCGCCGTCATTATGCTGAAACTGGAGCCAGTGAAATAACAAGCAAGTTGTCAGGCAAGGGATGTTCTATGCCAAAACACACGCCGCCGACATAGCCATGTTCACCCTAGCCAGCATTCGCCTTACAGAGAAAACAAATTAAAGACAGACAAACGAGGAGGTCGCATGCTTTAATGCGACCCTGGCGGCATTAGAGAAGGCTGCCTCCGCCTTGGATGAAGTTTAAATGTTTTCTCTATTAGCTTATAGCACAATCCATTTAAATCTATATAATTGTGGAGGGAGCATCCTTAGCCTGATTGTATGACTTTTATTTGTTTCATCGATTACAAAGATGAGCCGTCAATGC
>JBBREZ010000200.1:0-11419 GCA_038225095.1 Caldilineales bacterium | reverse complement strand
CTATGGCAGCCAGGACGCAACCATTGAAGTAGCAACGTCGCTTGGCATCCAGCACATCGTGCGCCTGCCGCATAATATGGGGCTGGCCCAGGCGTTTGCTGCCGGTCTGGAAGCTTCGATTGTGCGCGGGGCCGATGTGATTGTCAACACGGATGCTGACAATCAATATATTGGTGAAGATATTGCAAAATTAGTCGAACCAATTTTGGCGGGGCGAGCCGAGCTGGTTGTCGGCGATCGGGGCATCGCCACCCTACCTTGGTTTTCACCGTTGAAACGTTCATTACAACAAGTGGGCAGCTGGGTGATCTCACGGGCGGCAGGGACGGGCGTTCCCGATGCCACCAGCGGCTTCCGCGCCTACACGCGTGAGGCTGCCTTGCGCACGCTGGTTTTAAGCAATTACTCGTATACCCTGGAAACATTAATTCAGGCGGGGGCACGACGCACAGCGATTGAACATGTGCTCATTCGCACCAATCCACCAACGCGGCCTTCGCGTTTGATGAAGGGTCTGCCCCATTACTTATCCCATTCTGGTGTTACCATTTTGCGCGCGTATACGCTCTATCGACCGTTACGAGTTTTTTTGGCGCTGGGTGGCTGTGCCATCCTGGGCGGCACTGCGATTGGCGCCCGGTTTCTCTATTTTTATAACAGTGGCCAGGGCAACGGCCATATTCAATCGCTGATTCTGGCCGCCGTCCTGCTGATCGTTGGTTTTCAAGTTGTCCTGATCGGGGTGCTAGCTGATTTAGTGGGCTTCAACCGCAAAATTTTAGAAGAAGTATTGTACCGGCTGCGCCGCATAGAACAACACCGAGTAGAACAACATTATGATCGGGCGGATATAAAAATAGAACGTCCTTGAGGCTGGGTTGCGTACATAAAAAGCTGGCTACCGATGAAGCGTGGTGTTATGGATTCTGTCCCTTTGCGAGTTTGTTATTTTGGCACCTACCGCGAGCGCTATACCCGCAATCGAATTATGATCACGGGCCTTAGGCGCAACCATGTGGTGGTCACAGAATGCCATGTGCCACTATGGCATAGCATTGCGGATCGCGAGGTGGCCGTGCGCAGTGGCTGGCGCAGCTTGAAATTCTGGTGGCGAATTGTGTGCGTCTATCTACAATTAGTGCGGTGCTACTGGTCTGTGCGCCATACATATGACATTTTGGTGGTAGGCTACCCCGGCCAATTTGATGTGTTACTGGCGCGCGTGCTGAGTTGGTGGCAGGGTAAGCCATTGGTTTGGGATGTTTTTATGTCGATTTATCTGATCAGCCTGGAGCGAGGTTTGCAGCAGCAAAATGTGATTGGGATCAACTTGTTGCGCGGCTTGGAATGGTTAGCTTGTCGGTTGCCTGATCGTTTGATCTTAGATACAGAAGAATATGTAGCATGGTTTCACACCGTGCATGGCATTGCTGCTGACCGCTTTCGCCTGGTGCCAACGGGTGCTGACAGTGATGAATTTTATCCGCGTCCGCCCCAAGCAAGTCAGGTCGCTAGCTTTCAGGTGATCTATTATGGCACCTTTATTCCCAATCACGGCGTCCACTATCTGGTTGAAGCCGCACACCTGTTGGCCGATGATCCAACCATTCACTTTGCGCTAATTGGCGAAGGGCCCGACCGCGCTGCTGCTATGCAACTGGCGCAAACCTATCATTTGACCAATATCAGCTTTGTTGAATGGCTGGAGCCGCAGGCGCTCACCCAACGGATCGCCGACGCTGATTTATGTGTTTGTGCTTTTGGGACGACCCCGCAGTCTTTGATGACCATCCAAAACAAGATTTATGAGGGACTGGCTATGCGTAAACCGGTTTTGACGGGTGATGGCCCGGCCGTGCGCCGCCAGTTGCCGCATGGCGAAGCGCTTTATCTGTGTGAAAGGGCCAATCCAAAGGCGTTGGCCGCGGCGATTGAGACCTTGCGGCATGATCCAGCTTTATGTAGGAAACTGGCGCAAGGCGGGCACGCTCGCTTTCTAGCGCAATTTACGCTCGAAGCCGTGGGCCGCACCTTCAAAAATTACCTGTTGCCGATGCGCACCCCGACTGCGCCAGGCGCCTGATGCGGATAGCCTTTTTAACCACAACCAGTTTGGAAAGCCCCTACGGCCTGGGCCGTTGTTTCCCCTTTGCTCGCCAGTTAGCGACCCGGGGCCATGATGTCCATATTGTGGCGTTGCACCATGATTTTGCGGCTACCGTTTTACGACAGTTTCAAACCGAAGGCGTATGGGTGCACTATGTGGGCCAAATGCATGCGCGCAAAGTTGGCGACACCACCGTCTATTTTGGCTCGTTGCGTCTGCTCTGGGTAATCCTTGCGGGTATGTGGGGCTTGACGGTGCAGGCGATTCGCCTACAAGCCGACGTTTATCAGATTGGTAAGCCACATCCACAAAATAGTTTTGCGGGGCTGGTCGCATCGCGTTTGCCGCGTAGACGGCGCGTATTCCTCGATTATGACGACCTTGAAGCGGAGATCAATCGTACGAGCAATCGTTGGCAGCGGTCTACGCTCGCCTGGCTGGAAGCTACAATCCCGCGCTGGGTGGATGGCGTCACGGTCCATGCCCAGTTTCTAGACGATCGACTCGTGGCCCTGGGGGTGCCGAAAACTCGCATCCTGCGTCTGCCCAGTTGTGTCGATCCTGCGCGCTTCCACGCAGTCACCGAGGCTGCGCTTGAGCTCTGGCGTAAACGCTTAGCGCTCGATGGACAGCGGGTAATTTGCTATGTAGGCACGCTTTCGCTCGGAAATCATCCGGTGGATCTATTGCTGCATGCTTTTGCCCGGTTGATCAATGGATGGGATAATCTGGTTTTGCTCATAGTCGGCGGTGGCGCCGATTTGGTTGCCCTCCAGCAATTGGCCGCACAGCTTAAGATCACCAACCAAACGCGTTTTGTCGGTCGAGTGACGCCCGCAGTTGTCCCCACCTTGTTTCGCCTGGCGGAGATCAGTGTCGATCCTGTGGAAGCTAATGACGTGGCGCGTGCGCGTTGGCCATTGAAAATTATCGAAAGCCTGGCCTCGGGCGTGCCGGTTGTAACCGGCGATGTGGGCGACCGGCGAGTATTGCTTGGGAATGGAAGCGCCGGTCTGCTGGTTGAACCGGGCAATGCAGCGGCGCTGGCGACGGCGCTGGCGGAAATTTTGCGGAATTCGGCTTTGCACGCGCAACTCAAAGCTGGCTGTAGGGTCCAGCTGCAACAATATGATGTGACCCAATTGACCGAACGTTTGCTGCAATTTTACAACACACGATAATTTTCACGATCCTCGATGCCGATCAAGCTTTCTACGTCTCAACTTAATCTGCTGACCAATATTGGCGCTTTGCTATCCGGCACCGTGATTGCGCGCGTATTTAGCGCCGCCGCGCTGATTGTGATGGCACGCATGGTTGGCCCCGAAGGCTATGGTCGCTTTGCGGGTAGTCTGGCTGTCCTCAAACTGCTAGCGGTGACTTTCTCGCTGGGTTTAGATAGCTGGCTGTTACGCTTTGGTAGCCGGCACCGACAAATGCTCGGCATGCATAGTGCGAGCTCGCTTCTCATAAAAACGGGACTGGGCCTGCTCTGGCTGGGCTTATTGACCACGGTTGCCTTTCTATTCAACCAGCATGCATTTCCCTCTGCGATCGTGCTGCTGATTGCCCTGACCATCTGGTTTGAAGAAATGACCAGCGTGGTGTGGACTACGTTCAATAGCGCCTCTGCCAATCGAACTTCGGCGCTTTTAATGGCCGGCTACCAATTGCTGCCGTTGACCGTAATCATCGGGTTGGCTCAATTCGGTGTTCGCTCATTGGCTGCGTATGTCGGGGTTCAGGTCGTTTCCGGTGCGATTG
The DNA here is from genome assembly GCA_038225095.1 of Caldilineales bacterium. Lineage (GTDB taxonomy): Bacteria > Chloroflexota > Anaerolineae > Caldilineales > Caldilineaceae > JAPLGZ01. The sequence continues at coordinate 7,548 of JBBREZ010000200.1, read as the reverse complement.
GTTGTAGTTTGTCGCTGTATTGGATGAAGCGGGTGTTTACCTTGCAACTCGACCGTAGCGACGTTCGTAAAGCCATGCGCGACAGCTTGCCGTTTGCGATTTCGTTGGCTTTGGCCTTGATCTATGGGCGGGCGGATGTGGCGATCGTGGCCTACTGGCTGGGGAGCGCTGCGGCTGGGATTTACTCGCCGGCCATTTCGTTGGTGATGACTGTTCTGCTCATCCCGCTGGCGATCTATAATGTCATCTTACCTTTACTCAGCCAGGCGCATGGGGAGGATATCGCCTTGCTGCGACGACGTTCACGCCAATTTACCTTTGGCAGCCTGCTGCTGGGCCTCGGCTTGGGCGGCGGCATGGCGCTGGCTGCGCATCTGTTGATCCGTCTGCTCTTTGGCGAGAAATTTCAGGCGGCAGGTGATGTCTTGTTTACTTTGAGTGGCGTGGTGGCTTTGCGTTGTGTTTCGTTTGCGCTGGCGGCGATTATTACGGCTGTGGGCTGGCAGACGCGGCGTACTATCGTTCAGGCAATTGTGGCTGTGGCCAATGTTGGCCTGGATATCCTGATGATCACGCGCTGGGGCGTTCCTGGCGTCGCCAAGATCTTTGTGTTGACCGAGGCTATGCTCCTAGCCGGTTACTTATTCCTGGTCGTCGATTGGTATTACCATCACACCGAAAGGGTGCGCGTGCCTGCATCATGAAGATTCTGGTGATTAACATCCATTCTACAGCCAATGCGGGGGATGCCGTATTACTTGACGTAACTTTACAAAAGCTGCGTGAATTTTTTCCTGGCTGCGAATTGATCCTCAGCATGAATGATGCCGATGGTTATGCGGGGAGTGAACCGGTTGTCAGTTCATTCACTGCGTGGTTCAAAAATAGTTCGCGGCACGGTGCGCAGTGGCGCTGCTGGCCCTTGTTGCTGGCGCCCTGGCTATTGCTGCAAAGTGTGCTCGCTGCTGCGGTGTATCGATGCTGGCAACGTTCATTTTGGTTAGCCATGTCATTGCGTCAACGCACCTTGGTACAAGCGTATCTTGAAGCTGATCTGGTTGTGAGTTGTCCAGGTAATTTCCTCTATAGCAGTGGCTTGATTGGCATCCCCTTTTTACTCGCGATTTGGACCATAACCTATGCCTGGTTGGCTGGTAAACCCGTTTACATGATGCCGCAAACGATTGGCCCACTGCGCCGTCGCTGGGAATATGCCGTGCTGCGCTGGCTTTTGCCCAAGTTGCGCGTTGTGCTATTGCGTGACCAAAATTCCCTGGCCTTATGTACTGCCGCGGGCATCCATCACCCACGTTGTTATCTGACGCCGGACATCGCCTTTCTCTTCGCCGGCGCTGCGCCAGCCGCCGGGCAAATGCTCATCGCGGAACAGGGCATGGACCCGCATACGCAACGCCCGCTGCTGGGTGTGACCGTAATCAACTGGGGCGCACAGAATCGGCGGTTTACGCAACAAATGGCGTATGAACAGGCGGTAGCGCGCGTCATTCAGTTTTTTATCACCGAGTACAATGGCGCTTGCTTGCTCTTTCCGCAGGTACATGGCCCAACCCCGGCTGAGGATGACCGGATTCCTGCGCGCCGAGTGTGCGCGCAACTCGCACAATTGGGGGCGCGGGTCCAGGTTGTTGAACGCGAAGTGACGCCAGCGCAACTCAAAGCCGCGTACGGACAAATGGATCTCTTTATCGGCACCCGTCTGCATTCTAATATTTTCGCCCTGACGGAAATTGTCCCTGTGCTGGCGATTGCCTACCAATATAAAACGCAGGGCATTATGCAGATGTTGGGGCTGCAAGCGTGGGTAATCGATATTGAAAAGGTGAGTGAGGACGCCTTGATCGCTTTGTTGCAACAGCTATGGGTCCAACGCACCGCTGTGCAAGCCGAACTCCGTGCGCGCATACCAGCACTCCAACACCAAGCCCACACAATACTGGCCTATGTGCGCGATGACTACCTTGCCTTAGAGACAACAGGATTATGAAACCGATCCGAATTTTGCAGATTATGGCCGGCTTTGCGGTAGAAGGCCCGTTAGGCGGGATCGAGCGGTTTGGCATTGAGCTGGCCCGTACGCTCGATAAAACGCAATTTGAACCGATCCTCTGCGGCCTTTGGGATTTCCAGACCGCGTTTGACCAGCTTTGGTGTGAACGGTTGAATGACGAGGGCATCCAGGCCTTTCTCGCCGCCCCTAAGGATGACCGTTCGCCTTATCGCAACTATGGGCAAATCTTGCAGGGTATCCTTGCCGCTACGCCCAAACCCGTTGACATTATTCATAGCCATAGCGAGTTTGGTGATGTAGCCGCCATCATTTTGCGCCGTCAATTGGGGGCAAAAGCCCTGGTGCGCACCGTGCATAATGAACGCGAATGGCCTAAGCGACCCCTACGCCGCTTGCTGCTCACGAATCTATTTTATCCATTTGTGTTTGATATTGAATTGGGGGTCGCCCAGCGCGTGGTGGACAATTTAAATCAACGGCCCCTGGCGCGCTTGGCTGGGCGCCAGGCCCAACGCATGTACAATGCGGTAAACTTTGACCGTTTTGCAGCCAACCAGATTGATAAAGCGGCCAAGCGCCAGCAGCTTGGCTTATCACCCGATGCGACTGTGATTGGCACGGTGGGCCGCTTGACCAAACAAAAGGGGTATTCTGTCCTGTTGGCGGCCGCGCCGTTGGTGCTAACACAAATGCCCACTGCCCACTTTCTGATCATCGGCACGGGTGAACTGGCTGCGTCATTGCAACAACAAGCCCAGGCGTTGGGCATGGCTGATCGTGTGATTTTTACGGGTGCTCGCAGCGATATTGAAGAACTATTGGCGATCATGGATATTTTTGTTTCCTCTTCACTCTGGGAAGGTCTACCAACCGTAATTTTAGAAAGTATGGCGGCGGGTGTACCCGTGCTTGCCACGCAAGTTTCTGGGAGCACAGAATTGGTGATCGATGGGGTGACGGGTGGCTTGGTTGCGCCGGGCGATCCGGCTAAACTGGCGGAGGGCATCTTAAAGTTACTCAGTAATCGGCAATTAGCGCTGCAAATGAGTGAACAAGCGCGGCGTTTTGTCGCCCAACGTTTTTCGATTCAAACAGTGGCGCAGGAGCATGCTACGCTTTATAAGCAGTTAGTCAGTTAGTAAACCCATTCCACTTACTTGCGCATGATGTGCAGGCGTGATTTTAAGTTAAAATCAAACTCGTCTTTGCGCTTGGCAAAATAACGATCAACTGCGCTTTTACAGCCAGACCAATCTTGGTAATCATCAATGACGAGCACCCCGCCACGCACCAGATGTGGCTCAATCTGTTGCAAACAAACGATGACTGAATCGTGCCAATCACAATCAATGTGGGCAAAAGCGACTGGTTGATTTATCGCCAAGGTCTCTTCGTAGAAGCCTTTGACCAGGTGAATTGCATTGGCTTGTGGCTCTAAACCACAAGCGGCAAAATTTGCCTTAACCTTAGCCAATAAGTCATCTTCATACCCGTAGTATTTGCCGCCTTTGATCCCCTGGGATTGGCCGCCGGCAATTTCTGCATAACGCCGATGGGCCGCTTGATCGTCCTGCTCCGAGGGTGGCGGGATCATGCCAAACGCATCATAAATCCAAAATTCTCGGCTGGCATTTTTGGCCTGTGCAATCACAATGGCCGAACCGCCCAGGGCGCAGCCGGTCTCAATCAAGATCCCTGGCAATTTGTTGTGCTCAATCGCGGTGATCGCCGTGTGTAACTCGCTCAGGGCTACGGCGGGCAGATAGGTCCAGCCATTTTTCAACACCCGCCGGATCACCTGGAAAGCGCTAAAATCGGTTAGGCCGAGGCTGGCTAGTTTGTATCTGCCCCAAATTTTTTCCAATAAATGATTGTGATTGAGCATAATGATGTGACGTAATTTTGCTTTGTTGGGCGGATAAATCTAGTGTGAATGAAATGTTCTAATCGAGAACGCAAATAAACTGCGCAGCTTCAACTGTACTGCCACGCTATAGCGTGGCCCTACGATTGTGCGACTTCTATTTGCGTTCTCGATATTATCTTGCACAGAAATATCTTGCACAGAAATATCTTGCACAGACTAGGTGACTCATCGGGGAACTTAAATGGTTATTGCTCTGTGCACTGTGCAGAAAGAATAAAAGCCAAAAGAATAAAAGCCAAAGAGGTATGGGGAACCCCACACCTCTTTGGCTTTTAACTTTAGGTCTTAACGGCCAGTGTTATTGAACTGGGGTTCCATTGTAGTCCTCAGCCACGGAAGCTGCGCCTACTTTGGATTGAACACGGGCGATGGCAACGAGTTGGCTACCAGCTGGGCCTTCGATAATCACGGCGCCACCAAAACCACCACCTGGGTTCGAATTGGGTGTACCAAACTCGATGAGCTGGGTGCTGTTACCGGCACTGACGGCCGTGCTGTTCGCTTTTGCACCAGGGGCAATGCTGGCAATCGTATGGGTGCCGAGCACTGTGCCGTTCTTGTCTTGGTAGATCACCTTCACATTGTTGGCCGCCGCTGCACCGACATTCTGGATGGCGATAAAGGTGCGTTGGCATGTGCCACCAGCATACGTGGTATCGTTGCAATAGCGCACATAGGGCAGCGCTAACTTGGCGTTACCGGTGTTTTCACCCAAGAACGCTGTGGCAAGTCCACCACCGAATACTTTACCGATGACGATAACCTTAGCGCTGCTGGTAATCGTTGCCGCACCGCTGGTGCCGGCCGGGAGCTTCGTGCAGCCAAGAAAGCTCTTCTTGGTGCCAGGAGCGATTGTTGCACCGTCAGTCTGACCCGTTGAATAATTTACGCTCACCGTGGCGTTGGTCGTATCAACATTCTGAACAGCATAGGCCGTGGTTGTGCCACCAAAGACATTGCACAACGCAGTTGCCATAAAGACCGGTGCACCACCGGCAGCCACCCCTTCAAATGCCTTGACATCGCTCACAGCCGAACCAGCGAGGCCATACTCAACCACCGAAGCCACAATGTTCGCAGCGGTGCTGGTGCCAGACTTGACAGCCGTTACAGTCGCCGAACCATTGAAAGCAGCAGCCGAGATCTGAGCCAAAGTGCCCATATCATAATATTTGGCGGCGCCTTGTGGGATATTTGCTTCCGAGATGGTGATTGGTGCGGCAGCCGGGTTATCCGCATTGAAGATCTTCAAGGTGATATCAACATTGCCGGCATCAGCGTTCTGAATCGAGAATCTGGAATTGGTATTGAATGTATTCTTCAAAACGGTTGCCAACAGGGTCGTTGATGTCGCGCTAGAAAAGCCTTTGGATAACGCGCGATTCTTCACCGTGGTGGAGCTTTGCGGAACCTGGACCAACGTGGCCACGATCGGTTGGTCAGACGAGAGCACAGCCGAACCTTGGAAGTTGTCTGGCAACGCTTGGCCGCCAGTCAAACTGCCGACGAACAGCGACGAACCAGCGCCAGCGTTCAACTGGAAGGTCGGATTGGACGAGGAAGTCGATGCCTTCTCGTTGAAGAACTGGAATGTAACATTCGCGGTCGCCGTACCCACATTTTGATAGGTGATCGATGTGGTGAACTTCGTCTGGTTGGCGGGCAACTGCGCCGAAACCATGCTGACGGAGGCCAAAACCATGACGATAGATATCAGCATGGAAAGTTTGAACCTGGTCATGTTTTTCATTACATTGTTCCTTTCAATTACGGTTGATGATTAACGGTGTTGACAATTGACTGTGGATTAACTGTGTGATTATGATTGTTTGTATGGCAGCCTTGTAAACTCTTCATTCTACGTACACTCGTATATAATCCTATATCCAAACTCACTAATTCAAATTATAGCGGATTAGCGGCAAATGACAATACCACCTTTGGGTTAAATCAGTGGCGCAACTCGAGACTACTACGGATGGAGTATTGTTTCTGGCCCCTAAATTGTTATATTCTAGCCATAGATTAGAAAGCGTATATTCGCCGATTTGTTGTAAAATTAGCGATGAGCAATTTCTACTTGTCTTTACTTAAATTCGCAGTTAAGCTCAAATCCGTATCTAACCTCAATCGAAAGGGAAACCTTAATGTTTAGTTTGTCACGTCACATGAAGCAAATGATTTTGCTCACACTGTTTTGCCTGTTGCTGTTGGCCGCTTGCGGGGGAGACGAGGCAACGCCCACCGCGGCCCCCACCAATCCACCAGCCCCTACCGCTACGGCCGTGCCACCAACAATTGCGCCTGCGCCCACCAATACGACCGTCATAACTGAAACGAAGCCAGCAACGACAACGACATCAGTAACCGCATCGACAACGTCTACCAAATCAGCCGCCGCCCCAGTAAGTCCATTGGCGAATCCCGTAAGCCCACTCGCAACCCCGGCTATGGCACCGACTAAGACCATAACACCGACCAAGACCATAACGTCGACCAGGACCATAACGTCGACCAGGACCATAACACCGACCAAGACCATAACACCGACCAAGACATTGACTACAACCAAGACATCGACGGCGCTGGTGTCTAGCGTTGTACCCGTTAGTAAGGTGGGTACAGCGTCCGTTACAGGTCGCTTAACTTCAAAAATTACGGGCGAACCCTTGAACCATGCCGTGGTGCGCTTGGCCGAGGTTTATTGTCCCAGCGACGTTAAAAAAGTAGACACACGTACAAAATGTGTTTGGGCTTTAGATGGTGCCTTTAGCCCGTCCACTTTTACGGATGCGACGGGTAATTTTGTTTTTACGGATGTGCCACCCCGCCAATATATTGTGCTGATTGGGGATATGGTGATGAAATATGCCCTCGTGAATAACGATAAGAAGGAGCCCATGATGTGGATTGTGGAAGCCAATAAAGTGGTTAGAACAGGCGATTTCGCAGTCGATTATTAACTGATGTTACGCAGACGCTCGTCCGTACAGCCACGAATATCGTGGCCCTACGACTGGTGGGCTGCGTAACGTGACTGATTAAAATTCTAGCGATCACGCTGCTGCTCTGCTTGCGGTGGGGATAATTATCCGTGCAGGAAGGGAAAGCCTTCGAATTGCATACATAGCAACAAGACGCCAGGTTCTGATGCGCCGAATCGTACAAATGAATTCATGGCAGCGTTTTATGGCTGGCGTAAGCTTGCTCTTTATCCTTTCCTCCTGTGCTGCGCCTGACCTGATCGACGCTACGCAATTACAAATTGAAACCACGCTCCCCCTCAATCAACCGATCGGCCAGACCTTTATCGCCCATCACGCTGGCCTGACGGCAATCGACCTTTATTTGGAGCCTAAAAATCTCCCTTCGCACGCCCCCATCCTTCATCTGCGCCAGAATGTAGCCGCACAAACAGATTTAGCCAGGATCACCATACCAATCGACCAGATTACCACGCCACGCTTCTACCGGTTTGCCTTCCCGCCACAGCCAGATTCGCATGGACGCATCTACTATGTGGAGGTAGAAGGGGCAAATTTGAATCTGGGCGTGACGCAACAGGATCGCTATGCCGATGGCGCTCTCTACC
>JBBREZ010000199.1:0-11525 GCA_038225095.1 Caldilineales bacterium | reverse complement strand
AAGGGGTGGGTAAAGATGTCTTGGACCGAGCCTAATTCGGCCAGACTGCCGGCATACATCACCGCCATCCGGTTGACAAACTGCGCCATCAGTCCCATGTCATGCCCGATCAAAATCACCGCGCTGCCCATGCTCTCTTGCAAACGGCCAATCGTCTGCATCACCTGGCGTTGCGTCACCACATCGAGCGCGCTGGTTGGCTCATCGGCAATGATCACCTGCGGCGACATGGCAATGCTGATCGCAATACAAGCGCGCTGTTTCATGCCGCCGCTCAATTCGTGTGGATACATGCGGCCCACATTGGGCGCCAATTCCACCGCCTCTAAAGCTGCGCTGGCGCGTTCTGCCATCTCAGCTCTGCTCAGCCCCAGATTATGGTCGATCATACTGTCGGTTATCTGGTCTTGGATGCGCATGACTGGGTTAAGCGAATTCATCGCCCCTTGTGGCACCATGCTGATCTGGCTGGCGCGCGTCTGGCGCATCTCTTCTTCCGAGAGTTTAGTCAGGTCTGTGTTATCCAGAATGATCTGCCCACCGGCAATTCGCCCTGGTGGTTTGATCATGCGCAAAATCGCCAATGCTAAGGTGGATTTACCTGAACCTGATTCACCCACCAGACCCAGCCGCTCACCTGGTTTCAAATCAAAGGTGACCTTATTGGCGGCTTTGACGATGCCGGCATCGGTGTAATAGTGAACATCTAACTCTTTTACTCGTAAAGCGTAATCGCTCATGACATTTCTTTCAATGACGTTTGGTCCGGATAACAATATTTTCCGTAGCCCTGACAGCTATCGATGCTCAGACGAGGACAAGGAAAGTAAATTACACCGTCTTACGGACACGCGGATTTGCCAGTTCATCCAAGCCCGCTGAGACCAAGAAGAGCATAACAAAGATAAGGATGGTGATCAAAATCGGCATCATCAGCCACCACCACATCCCGCGCAGCAAGGCGTTCTGGCCCATGGCCCAATAAATCGTCACCCCAATCGTCGGCTCACGCAAGGGTCCCAGCCCCAGGCCGGCCAGACCGACCGTGGCAAAGATGGCGCCTGTCACCGAGCCAACCAAGCTGGCGCCCAGGTAGGGCAGCAAGTTCGGCACCAGTTCGCGAAAGATGATGCCCCAGCTATTCATACCATTGAGCCGCGCCATCATCACATAGGGGCGCTCACGCATGGTTAACACTTGGGCACGTACGGTACGCGCGGGGCCCATCCAAGCGGTAAGGGCAATGATGAAGGCCATGCGGGTCAACGTGAAGGTCTTATTATCCAACGTTGATGCAATGACTACCAGGATCAACAGGCCCGGCACAGTGAGCAAGACATCCACCACCCAGCGCACAACGACATCATACCAACCACCAAAAAAGGCCGAGCTAAAGCCTAAAAACGAACCAAAACCAAGCCCGATCAGACCGGCGATAAAACCAATGCGCAGGGTTTCCCAGATGCCAAAAATGGCGACAGCAAAGAGTTCGCGCCCTTGACCATCCGTGCCAAACGGGTGCTCCCAGGAAGGCGCCTTGCCAGCCGGGGCACCGAGGGCATACGCGGTATTTTTATCAACAGCGAAGGAGCCGATCCCAGAAAAGAGAATTAAAAAGACCAAAATGCCCAAGCCAATCGCCAGTTGACGATTGCGGCGCAAATAGCGTAACGCATTGCGCAAGCCGCTTGCCTCGCCATTTCTGGCGGGCAGAGGGAGAGATTGGGTGGATACACTCTGAACAGTCATATCACTTTCCTTCGTAGGCAATCCGCGGGTCAAGCAGCGGGTAGATCAGATCGACGATGAACATGGCAATGCCAATCGCCACAATCAGGATGAAGACAATGCCGTAGATCAAAAAATAATCTAATTGGCGAATGGCCGTGGCCAACAACGAACCCAGCCCTGGATAGCGGAATACGGATTCGACCAATACCGAGCCGCTAACGATATAACTGAAGGAGATAGCCAGCCCAGTGATTTGCGGCAACAAGGCGTTGCGCACCGCGTATTTATAAAAAAGCCGCCAATTCTTTAAGCCTTTGGCTTCAGCAAAGGTCATGTAATCTTCACCCTGCACCGTTACCATCATGCCGCGCATGCCAATCGCCCAACCGCCAGCGGTGGTTAAAATAAAGGCCAACGCCGGCAAAATCGAATGTTTTAGAATATCCAAGAAAAAGCTGATGTTCCACGTCGGCAGATTGGTCGTATCATAGGCACCGCCTAAGGGCAGCAATTGCCATTTGAACGCCACCAAATAGATCAGCAGCAAACCGACAATAAAGGGCGGCACGGCGCCGAGGACGAGCAGCGAGGGCACTACCTGGCGAAACAGAAAGCTAGACTTGCTCCAGGCCATCAGTGCGCCGAGCAAGGTGCCCAGAAAAAAGGAGATCAGCGTGGTCGCTGTGAGCAGACCAATCGTCCACCAGATAGCCTGCCCAATCAATTCGGGAACCGTCTTCGGAAAGTTGGAGATCGAATAACCCAGATTAAAATGGGCCATATCATTCATGTAGGTCAGGTATTGTTTCCAGACCGGCTGATCCAGACCAAATTTTCTCTCGTAACTCTTGACCATCTCTTCAAAGCCAGGCGGGATATAGCCGTTACGCGACGCCTGTTCCATCAACTTTTCGCGGAGCGGATTGCGTGGGGTAAGTTTGGGAATGAAAAAGTTCAACGTGGCCGCTGACCAGATGATCAAAAAGACGAGCAGAATACGGCGGAGAAGGTATGATAGACTCATGAGTAACTCCGATAAGGAGTAAGGAGTAAAGGAGTAGGGAGTAAGGGAGAAGAGGCAACGCGTACGCGGCCTTTTTACTTCCCTACTCCCTACTTCCTACTCCCTACGCTAATTATGCTGTTCCAGCCGGCTTCAGATGTTGCAGAATGAGGGGAAAAGTCAGGTGCCAGAAGGCGCCGTTGACGTAGGCGTTATCCTTCGTCGGCCAGCCCGTCCAGTAGGTCTGGTTGTAGGGAATGCGATGCAACCACTGTTGCACTGGGCAATCGGGCAGTTCGTCCAAGAAGATTGCCAATGCTTTGAGATAGAGATCCATGTATTTGGGGTTCTCTTTTGGCACTTTCGCCATCTCTTCCAGCACTGCATCGTACTCTTTGTTCTGCCAGCGCGAGTTATAGGTAGTCGGTTGACCTACGGGCTTATAGTATTTGCTAGTAAACATGTCCATCGTGTCGAATGGATCGTTGATCGTGCCGCCATGCCCATTCAACCAGATATGCTCTTTGCCTTCGCTGATCTGGGTGCCATGATCGGGCGGCATCTGGAAGTCCAGGCTAAAGCCACCCTTGCGCAACTGTTCGCCCAATACGGGACCAATGTCGGCGAAAACGCCCCAGCCACCGATGATATCCTCGATGCGTTTACCATCCTTGACCCAGAATTTTTCACCGTCTAGGGTATAACCAGCAGCCTTCATGCGTTCGGCGGCCTTTTCCAGGCTAAATTCGTTGGTATTATATTTCTCCAACAACGGCTTGGCGGCCTCAAAGAAAGGCAGCAAAGGTTTATACTGCGGGAAAGGCAACTGAGTCAAAATACCAGAGCCTTCCAACGCCACATCGAGCATCTGCTGACGGTCAATCGTGTAGCTGACAGCCCAGCGCACGTTCTTGTCGGCAAAAGCACCTTGGGCGCAGTTGAACCAGAACGAGGTCGGCCACCAGTCCATATACCCAAGCGGCAAATCTCTGCCGGTATGGGTGATGATTTTGGGATTCGCTTCGACCACTTTTTTGATCGTCGTGGCGCGCAAGTCGAGCAATGAATCCAACTCGTTGTTGATCACCAGTTGCGCCATCGTCGTCTCATCAGCGATCGGTTGGACAAGGATCCGTTCGACCGCCGGCATTTGTTTCACGAAGCCAGTCTTGACCGCCCACCAATCATCACGGCGATCAATGAACAATTGTTGCGGCGTCCAGGCGGCAATCGTATACGGCCCCGTGGAGAGGGGGAGCCCCTTCACCTCGTCCCAGCCCTTTTCGAGCGAGGGATCGACGACATCTTTAAAAATGTGTTCAGGGACGAACACGATGCCGGTGTCATATTTGAAAGAGAGATGGCTGAACATGAAGCGGGGACGGGGATCGTTGAAGGTAATTTTCGCCGTCGCATCATCCACAGCAACAGCTTCCTTCACCCACTTCGATACTTCGGTCGAGTTGGCAATTTTGGTCGCCTTCTCGTCCTTGCCATTCTTCATCAGCATATTAATCGTGAAGGCCACATCTTTGGCCGTAAAGGGTTGACCATCGCTCCAGGTCGGGCCGTTGCGGATCTTGATCGTCAACTCGGTGAAATCATCATTATACTGGAAGCTCTCGGCCAGCCACGGAATATGTTCATCGGCGAAGGCAGAATAAAAGTAGAGCGGCTCCCATAGCGCAGCAAGACCATTCTGGTGGCTAGCGCCAGTGGCGTACGGGTTGCCCAAGCCGACATCCGTGAATTGACCCTGGTTGCCACCAAACATGATTTTCAAAGTCTTTTCGCGCGCTACTTCCTTGACACCCGGCACGGCGGCGGTTGTCGTTGTCGTTGTCGTCGTGGCCGTGGTATTGGTGACCGTGGTTGAAGCCGCGCCACCAGCCGCCGGTTGCGCGCCTGGCGCAGGGGGCGTACCGCAAGCCGCCAGCATGACACCAGCGGAAGCTAAGCCGCTCAGGCGCAAAAAGTCGCGCCGATTTAAATTGTTGTTTTCCTTCATAGATTCCTCCAAGGGAGTTTAACTGAATTAAATGATATTGAATTAGATGAGTTCTACAATCACAATTTTATACTTTCAACCTGGGGTTTTGACACATTCGCAGAATTGTAGGCACCATTCATCAAGACAAACGGACGTTGCGTAAAAAACAGCGAAGCTATCATAGCCATGTGGGTAGCAAGGCGCGGTGGTAACCACAATCCACTTTAAACAAGCAAAACACATTGGTATAGGGTGCAAAGGTGATGGTTTGCCTGGCAGAAGAGTTGCCAGACCCGAACAAGTGATACAGCCAGTTACAGATCTTTATTCATCTGGGTGCTTTGGGTCGTTCTAAGCAAAACGTTGTATACTGGGTGAACTGAGTATAGAATAGTTTTTGTGTCATGTCAAACCATCTTTACAATAAGTTTAAACAATGACCTCATCGACCAATCCACCAACATCCGTGCGCGGCCCTGAACCAACCGTAGCGCCCATCGATCCGTTGCAGGGCTTACGCTATATAACTCGTGGCCATTGGCTATTCCGGCCATTTCGTTCCATTTGGGATCTGTTCTACCTTGCCTCTAAACGGGTGGGCTACTATTTTGGGCTAAGTTTACTCGCGCTCTTTGGCATCATTTTAGCGCTGGGACTAGTGAGTAGCGCAGGCTTTTTTTCACAGGCAGTCGACACCGTCATGATGCGCCAGGAATTGGCTGATTATACCCAGGCGTCGGGTCGCCCACCTTTTTCTTCGCTCGTCTTTGCGCCTTCTACGCGCACCGTGCCGTTGACGCTGGCGCGCGCGGAAGCATTAGGCAATCATGTCGCCGATACACTGGCCTCAGAGATCGGTTTGCCCGTCAGCTTCTTGGGGATGATGGCCGACAGTGGCGTCTTAACCTTGCAACCGCGCCCAGGTGACACCAAATACGCCGGCAAAAAGACCTTGCACGACGCCAATGTGGTTTACCTGAAAGAAGTCGCCGCCCATATCAAAACCGAAGGGGCAAAGCTCGATGATGGAAAGTCGGGGGCGGCGCTTGAGATTTGGATGCATGCTGATTTTGCCGCCAAACTGGGCGTGCAGATTGGTGAGCAATTTGAACTGCACGGGGACGGACCTCAGGGCGAAGCGGTGATCCCGGTTCAGATCAAAGGTTTTTGGCGTCCGACTGACCCGAAGGACGCTTTTTGGGTCAGCGACCCAGACCAAGTGTTGCGCGAAAAGCTCTTTGTGCGCAAACAGGACTACGCGGCCTTGGTTGAGCCGGCATTGGCGATCAAAGTGCGCGCCGTCACCTGGAGCGTGGTGCTCAATGAACAGCAGGCCAGACCATCGGCGGCGCGCCAATACACCGAAGGTTTTGCGCGCGCCGCCGGCCTGATCAAACGCTACGTGCCCGATGCGCAAGCGACGACACCCTCTGTTTCGCTGGATAAATTCATTGGCCGGCAAACAACGTTGACCATTTTGTTACTCGGTTTCAACATTCCGGCCTTTGGCTTTCTGCTCTATTTCCTGATCCTCACGTCAGCCGTGATCGCCTATTGGCAACGGCGTGAGACGGCCGTGCTGATCAGTCGCGGCATGACCCGTTGGGGCGTGTTGAGCTTTACGTTGATCGAGGGTTTGATTCTGTTTGTCTTCGCCTGTCCGCTTGGGTTGGGATTGGGCATGCTGTTGGCCCGCGCCATGGGCTACACAGTCAGTTTTCTTAGCTTTAATGGCAAGGCGCGCCCCGCCTTACCTATCTCGCTGGATGGCATCAGTATCCCTTTGGTAGCCGTCACGTTGGGCATTATCCTGTTGGCTAAACTGGGCATGGCGGCTTTGACTACGAATCAAACGATTCTGACCCAAGAACGTGAACATGCCCGCGCGCCGCGTGGCCCGTTCTGGTATCGCTTCTATCTAGATTTGCTCTTGATCATCCCGACCATCTATGCCTATCGCCAGCTTGCGCAGCGCGGCACGTTGGGTGCCTTAGTGCGCGACCGGCCCGAAGATTTGTATCAGGACCCACTGTTGATCATCGTGCCAGCGCTCTTTATCGTGCTGATGGCGCTGCTTACGATGCGGCTCTTTCCGTGGTTCATGCGGCTGTTAGACTGGTTTGCAAAGCTAGTGCCGTGGCTGACGCCGCATTTGGCCTTTCGTCAATTGGGGCGCTACAGTCAGAATTACATCAATCCACTGTTGTTGGTGATCATTGCTCTGGCGCTGGGCGTCTACACGCTTTCCTTGGCGGCTAGCCTGGATCAATGGCTGATCGACCGCATCTACTATCGCACAGGCGCCGACCTCAGCTTTGAACCGTATTCCGAAACTGAGGCGTTATCGGCCGACAAAAGCGGGGGGGCCAATTGGGTTCCGCCGATTGACGAATTTCGCGCCTTAGCGGGCGTGGCGGCGGCGGCCAGGGTTGGTGATTATGACGCGTATATTAAAATGGCAGCCGGCAACGGCGACGAAATCAAAGGGCGCTTTCTGGGCGTAGATCGCGTTGACTTTTCGCGCACAGCCTGGTTTCGTCGCGATTTGGCGCGTGAATCGTTGGGCGCGTTGATGAATCGCCTGGCTGCGCAGGATGATGGCATTCTTGTTGCCCAAACCTTTTTGGCCAGCCATCAACTCAGGGTGGGCGATAAAATATCAATCCATGTCTTGACGGATTTTGGGGCCAGTGTCAACACACCCTTTACCATCGTTGGCGTCTACGAAAATTTCCCTACCGTGTACGATGACAAAGTGACGGTGATCGGCAATTTGGAATATCTCTTTTCCTTTTTCGGGACGACGATGCCCCACCGCATCTGGCTGCACCTGCAACCGGGCGTGGAGGGCAAAACCGTGATCAAAGCGCTGCCCAAAATTCTGGGCATTAGCACGATCAACGTTGAAGATGGGCGCAATACCATTACCAAAGAGCAGGCCCAGATGGAGCGCGTCGGCGTCTTTGGCACGCTATCCGTCAGCTTTGTCGCGGCCGCGTTGATGGCGGCGCTCGGTTTATTGACGTACAGTTATGCCTCGCTGCACGAACGGCTCTTTCTCTTTTCCGTGATGCGCGCCATCGGCTTGAAACGGCCACAGGTGATCGGTCAGGTGGCGCTAGAGTATGCAATTCTAATCGCTTACGGGGCCGTGGCCGGTGTGATCAGTGGGTCGATGGCAGCCGTCCTCTTTGCCCCGCTCTTCCGCGTGACAGGTGAAAAGGGGACGCCGTTGCCACCACTGCTGCCGATTGTGGCGCAAGATCAGATTATTCCGCTGGCGCTGGCGTTTGCCGCCATTATTATTGGCCTGGAACTGATCATTATCGCGTCAGCGCTGTTCCAGAAATTATCTAATGCGTTGCGGTTGGGGCATCAGGGCTAGGGCTATGGTGATTCAGCCCCAGAATCCTGCCAAAAACTCGCTAAATTCGCTTTCTTCCAGCAACTTCGCCCGCTCATTTGTCAAGGTCTCAACGAACTCTTGCAAAAGTTGTTCCCGTTGCTCAACCATCTGTTCAAGCTGGGCAGAGCGCACCGACGACCAGTTTGTATTACGCAGCTTAGCCATGTTCGCTTTTTCCTGTTCTGTGCTTGCCATACGTTGGCTGATAGCGAACCAGTCTGCCTGCCGGTAATTGCCCGCGGCATCCGGCAAAAAGCCGCCTTGCTCCATTAAATCTTCCGCCACAAAGATCGGTGTGTTCAGCCGTAGCGCGAGGTTGATCGCATCACTGGGCCGGCAATCTACCGCTGAGACAGTTGAACCAGTTTTGACGCTCAGGTTTGCGTAAAAGGTAGATTCATGCAGCCGGTTAATGACAATACGCTCGATGACCACCTGGCCCAATCCCAAAAGCGTCTGCGTTAGATCATAGGTCAGCGGGCGTTTAACGGCCTGTTGTTCGAGGGACATGAGGATACTTGCTGCCTCATGCTTCCCGATCCACATGACGATCGCGCGGTCGCCCGCTTGCTCTTTCAGCACAATAATGCGGGCGGCACGGAGCAGATCGCGTAAGCTTGGCTGGATTGTTGGCTGATCACCAATTTGTGGATTTTCGCTGGCAAGCATAACATCGTGGACATTGACTTGAATCATTTTCGGCTCCTTTACCTGCTGTTTTGTATTCGTTGCGAATTCTGCTTGTAGCGCCGTGCGCAGTCGCTCACGCCCGCGATGCACACGAACCTTAACGGCGCTGAGGCTTGCCCCAAGTTGCACCGCTGCCTCTTGATGGCTCAATTGCTCCAAATAAACCAACATCACAGCATCACGCTCAGCCGGTGGCAAACTGGCAATCGCCTGGCGTACACGATTGATCGCCTCTTGGCGGATCGCCAGCGCTTCTGGGGCCAGATGCGCAGGATCAGCCAGTCCTGCATGCGTCGCATCCGGGGTGCGCAGGTCATCCCAGGAAAATGCCTGGGGAAAATGGTGGCTGCGTTGGGTGCGGGCCAGATTCAGCGCAATCTTGCACAGCCAACTGCCAAAGCGCGCCGGCTCGCGCAATTGCTCCAGATTTAGATAGGCGCGCAACAGGGTTTCCTGCCACACATCTTCCTGGGTAAAACGATCACGCAACACGGCGCGCAATAGGCGTTCCAACGGCGCACGGTGGCGGTCGATCAGGCGGCCAAAGGCCACCGTGTCCCCACGCAGACACAGGGCGACAAGTTCACTATCAGTGGGTGGTTGGTTCATCTGGTTCAACGACATGCCATTAGGCTATAGAGATGGGTGTTACTGAGCTAGTAACTGTTCAGCCCTTGTGTAGATCGGTAGACAAGGAAACAGGGAAACAAGTAAACAGGGAAGACAGGGCGTACTCCCTGTTTACGTCCCATCAGTAGATGGGCGTCTACCGATCTACCTGTGCAGTGATACACCTGAATCGTTACCTGATCTATATAGACTCGTGGCACCGACAAAAGGTTACATGGTGAGGCGAAAAATGGTTCGCTTGTTGCGTGGATAGGAGATACAGAGAAGAGATACAGAGAAGAGATACAGAGAGATAAAGCGATGACTAAGCGAGTTTTTGTTTGCTCGCCAGTTGTTCAACAAACGCGGTGTGCTCTGGGGAATTGATCCCTTGTTGCAACAGAGCCAACAGACCCGCCAGATCGCCTGACCAAAAGCGCGAAGGTTGCAAACACAACCCTGGAAAAATCTGGCTGCGCAAAACACCTTGTGCATCTGGCGCCAGTGGTACGTAGCCACCTTCATGCCACGTATACCAGATGATTTGCTGTTCATAGGGCAGGAGCACCAAATATTCCTGAACACCATTGCGCCGGTAGACATGCAGCTTTTCATGCAAATCATAAGCAGCGCTACTGGCAGCCACTTCAACAAGCAGTTCTGGCACACCGGTCAAATAATCATCTTCGGCAATGCGCGCCTGCCCGCCCAGCTTTTCATCGATCCAGACAGCCACATCTGGCTGGGGTTCGTTATCTACATCAAGCCGCAGGGTGCTATTATCCGTCAAATGAAGACCGGGGGTAGCGGCTACATAGTTTACTAGCCAGCCAATAATATAACTGTGGGGTATGCCATGTTGTTGGGTGCGGACGGGTGATGCCACGTAGACGACTCCTTCGATGAGTTCAGCTTTTTTAAGGTCAGGGCGCGCAAGATACCGTCGTTCAAACTCGGCGCGGCTGAGTCGGTCCCCGTTGTTAAGCGGAGGGAACGTATCTGCGCGCGGTTTTAGATCGGCTTGGGCAATTGGCTTTTCAAGCGCAGGTGTTGCTTGCCTTGTCATGATTTGCCTCTTTTCACACAGAGCGGTCATTTTGGGTATTATTATACCACACTTGTTTTGACAAATCACCGCCCCAAGTTTACCATTTTTCCAGATTGGCTAACGATATGTTGATGATTACCCTAGACGATAATTACCCCAGCAAAGATGAGGCAGACATTGACCGCAACAGATGCATCGACCCCAGGCGCTTACGTGTATGAATACCCGCGGCCAGCGGTAACTGTCGACATTATCTTATTTACTTTCCATAGCGCTGATTTGAAGGTATTGCTCGTCCAGCGCAAAGAGGAGCCGTTTAAAGCCAAATGGGCGTTACCCGGCGGCTTCGTGCAAATAGATGAAGATTTGCACGAAGCCGCGCTGCGCGAATTGGCCGAGGAGACCAATGTCAGCGATGTGTACCTGGAACAGCTTTACACCTTTGGTGAACCGGGTCGCGATCCGCGCACGCGCGCGATCACGGTCGCCCACTTTGCCCTGTTGAGCGCCGACCAGTCGGCGCAGTTGAATGTACAAAGCAACAGCGATGCCAGTGATGCCCGTTGGTGGAGCATGGATCAATTGCCCGAATTAGCCTTCGACCATGCGCCCATTTTGCAATATGCCTTACAGCGCCTGCGCTGGAAGTTGGAATGGACAGCGTTGGGTTTCCTGCTCTTGCCAACGGAGTTCACCCTTTCCGAACTGCAAAAAGTCTATGAAACGGTGCTCAACGAGCCGCTCGACAAGCGTAATTTCCGGCGCAAGATGCAAGCGACCGACGTTTTGGAAGAGACCGGCAACATTCGTGAAGGTGATCACCGGCCAGCCAAGCTCTATCGTTTCACGGCCAAAGCCATTGAGTTGGAGCAGGTGCGCCGCCGGTTTCCGTAGCAGGGATGGCAAGGCACCCAAAGGGTTCCCGAATCCCTGCCTGATCCAGAAAGTGTGTTGAAACGCACTGACATCTCAATCCGTTTTAACGTGTTTTGTATACCAGAGGGTGAATTCATTCACCCTACTATCTTCCTTCCGCCTACTTCTTCTT
>JBBREZ010000198.1:0-11529 GCA_038225095.1 Caldilineales bacterium | reverse complement strand
CCCTTGGGCGCGGGAGGGGTCGGCCAAGTGAGGGGCCATCATTACGTATGCGACAAATCATTGAAACCACATCCACCAATCCTTGCGCGAGCGGGGGTCTAAGAATGAGCCGGTATCCCGAATCGCCACTTTAAGGGTAGCGCCCGTGGCCACCCCGAATGACTCGCCTTGCTTCAAGGCCGGCAAATTTGCGCGCCCTGCAGCATCTAACTGCTCATACAAATTCAGCAACGCCGGATCCACGGTAATATCTTCCAACTGCACGACATAGCCAACCGCAGGTGTGTCTTGGCGAGTGTAGACAAGTGTGATCCGTTGCGCCTCGGCGTAGAGCACGAGCACCTTATACCCCCCACCGAAAATTTCGCCCTTGCGGGTGGGCATGAACAATAATTCACCAGGTGTCACGGCTACGGCTAGCAGCGTGGTTTCCGGCTCGCTAAGCAACCCACCGCGACAACCATCCTGGCCGCAGTTCCACTTCCAGTCATAAACCTGATAAGCGCCGACAAACGTTGGTAGACGGGGGGGATTGAACAAACCAGTCAATTGTGGCGCATCCGGATCAATGCTGCCATTAATGTTGACGAGCGTGAGCGCCGCCGTGATACTGATGTAGCCGCGCACAGCAAGATTCAGGTCGCCATTGATGGCCGCAGGGTGATCAATCGGCGGCCCCATCACGGGTATGGCATTAAATATTGGAGCTGTAAGCGTACTCGCGTTGCCGCTCACCAGGGGGAGATAAAGCCTTTGATCAGGGATCGTGCCTGGCGGTAGCGTACCGTTGGATGACCCATTGGCCGGCGCTGATAGCCCATCCGGCGTCGCCTGCGCATAAGTGCGATGTGCCAAGCCGCTTAAAAACAGCATCAACCCAAAAATAGCACCATAGATTATCCGTCTTAAAACAACATGGCTTTTCACATGAAGCGTGGGCGTGTTCACAGTCTGCTCCTTTAAGTGGAAATGACTCGAAACCAACGGTGGGAAGGGAGGAGAGGGCGAGGCGTTGGTATAAACGGAAGAAAAGTGATAACGGGTGATTCTATGCTAACGTTGGGGGAAGTTAGCGTGACTAAATCGTGCTAGGGTAGCCCTTTCAGAGTAAATTAATAGAGAAAACATTTAAACTTCATATAAGGCGAAGGCAGCATTCTCTAATGCGACCCCCTCGTTTGTCTGTCTTTAATTTGTTTTCTCTATCAGTCGTTTGCGCATGATGATTTCGTGGTCATCCATCGCCGCTACGCTTGATTGAGCACGGAGCCGCCCAAGTTGATCAGCGCAGCGCCGATCTGACGCAGACAATTTTCCAGGTCATGTTCAATGCGCGCCGTGGACAAGTGTAGTAGTTCCCAGCGCTCCGGCAATGCTTGGGGGCGAGCTTCTTGGGTGCCAATGTCTTCTGTGCAATGGATGCCTAGATAGCCACCACGGGCGCGCAGCGTAATATCCACCGGCTGTTGATTGACCATGCGGTTTTTTAGCGGGCGCAACTGGTGTTCGCGTAAGGCATGCCAGAGCGTCTCGAATGGATCATCTTTAAGGAAAAGTTCGCTCACATCCTGTGCGGTCAACAGGCGATCTAACGTCGTGTGAATAAAGGTGACGCGATGAAATTTGGCGGACGGAACGGGCCTTTCCAGGCGCTGTAACGGGCCAATCTCTAGGCGGAAATAATAATCATTGGCGCGCGGATGGTCGGCTTCTTCCGGCAATAGTTCGCGCCGCGTGAGCAGTTGATAACGCCGAGTGGGTGCGTAATAGGTGACGGTCTGCGCCTGGTCATGCGCTTTGAAGGCACCGGTCTGGTAGAAAGCCAGATAGTCTGCGCCGACGCGACGCGGGGCTGTACGCTGGGGAATGCGATACCATCCGGCCGATGCGGCACGCTGGAGGTCATCCATATTATTAACAACCGCCACCAAGACGGTGCGACGGCGCGCTTCGGCATCCGGATAGAATGTAGACATTGGAAATAAGTTTACTGTAAGGAGGCAGAATATGCAAGTTAGCTATATTTCCCCTGTTCTGATTAGGAATACCGCTTGTCGAAGTGATCATCAGTAACAAGCGTAGCGGTTAGCTGGCGGTCTTGCACGCAATTATGTGGAAAATGTGCCAATGTTTAGGCCCGACAAATGAATTGCCATCTTCTTCCACTTCTTCCCAGCTTTCGATCTCGAATTGGCCGAATCGTTGCTTGGCCTGCTCTACGTTTTGAAAGGTCATGGTTGGGTCGCTCGTCCACGAGTCGTGATTGCCGAATAATTGCCCGGCGAAGCGGCCACCCACAGGCAGCGCCGCCACGATTTTAGCCCATAACGCATCGAAGTGCTTGGGCGCGCAAAATGGTAAACTATAGCCGGCATAAACAAAATCGGCGCTGGGCAAAAGCACTTGCTCAAATGCCCAGACCTGCGTTGTGAGCCGCGCCTGATAACCGGATGGCACCTTCGCCTGCACCCGCCGGATCGCCTCGGCTTCCTGATCGATCGCCAGCACCTGCCAATCGTGCTGGAGCAAGGCCAGCGTCTCGGTGCCATCGCCGCAACCTAAGTCAATCGCCAGCCGTGGCGCTGCGCTCGGCATCAGCGCGGCAAAGCGGGCCAGGGCATCCAAGAAAAATGGCCGTACCGCGCGCCCGCTCTGGACGTTATAGTAGCCCGTCCACGAACTTTCTGGTGCTTGCTCCATGCGCCACCTCTACCCGTTAAAGATCAAACTACAACAAGTCACCGCACCCTCGGCTTTGATCAATTCCGCAACATCGACGGCTCGCACAGCAATGCCGTGTTGCTCTAATTTTTGACGCGTGCGTGGATAACTGTTCGGATAGAGCACGGTTTCGCCCAGCCGGAGCGTGTTGGCGGCGTACGCTTCGGTTGGGTCGATCTCGATGATTTCGACATCACCAAAAATGCTCGCGTCCACCCAACGCGGATTGATCAGCAAAGTCTGTTCTGCCACCTGCGTCACAGCTGATTTTAAGTGTAAAAACCCAGTAACTTGCACGCCCTGTACCGTGTATCCAAAAAGCTTCAAGATGGCCGTCATCTGGTCAATCGCCGCCTGATTGCTGCGGCTTGATAATCCTACATAAAGCGTTTTGCCAACGCCTAAGACATCGCCGCCATCCACCTGGCCGGGCGCAACTATGGGATGCAAGGTTCGATACGGTTCCAGCGCCTTGGCAATTGAAACTGTTTCCAGCTTGCGCGAATCCGCACCGGGCCGCGTGATAATCGCGAGTTCGTCGAGCACCACCGCCGCGTCCTCGACAAAGACCGAATCGGGCAACGTGGGTTCAGCGGGCAATTGGACAAGCTGATAACCGAGTGCGGTCAACGCCGCTTCGTACTGGTCATGTTGCGCCTGGGCCAGCGCGACATCAATCGGTTGGCGCTCCATGTGGGTCAATTCGCACTGGCCGATAGTCGGACTAACGGCACGGGTAAGCGCTATGCGCATGTTTATAGGTTCCTTTTGGTCGTTTTAGGGTAACACTTAGGAACTCCACCCGCGCCCTAAAGGGCTCCCGCTCCCCTGGTAAAGGGAGGGGGCTGATGAGGGACAGACGAAGATAGTTCTTCTATCCGACCAACGGCTCCCTCCCTTTCCTAGGGGAGGACAGGGGTGGGGTTCCTCACATTTCAGAAATCATAACCCACCATACGAATAATCTGTTGGGTTTGGATGCGGGCCACCACCTGTTTGAGCAGAAACTTGCGCAACTGGACAGCAACAGGATGCTGCCATTGGCCGATTGCGCCCACGCGCCGTGATTGCGTCACAATCGAGCTTGTGCGCGGAATGCGTTGCGCTTCGTAGGCGCGCAGGGCAGCCGCTATATCGTTGGCCTCGCGTAAAAAGCGCGCTAGGACGACGGCGTCCTCTAGGGCTTGGCACGCACCCTGGCCCAAGTTGGGCGTCATCGGATGGGCGGCGTCGCCGAGTAGAGTGACGCGATTTTCGCCCCAGTGGCGCAGCGGAGGCCGATCATAAATGTCATTGCGCAAAATAGCACTTTCTGCGCTGGCTTCGATCAGCGCTTCGATTGGTGCATGCCAACCCCGGAAAATGCGCAGCAGTTCGGCCTGCTCGCCGTCTGGGCTGCGCGCCCCTTCCAGCGCATTCTTGGCGGCAAACCAATAAGCGCGCTTGCCACTGATCGGCACCTGCCCAAAGCGGACGCCTGCACCCCAGGTTTCGCCCGGCAACAGTTGTTCTGGCGCAAAATTCACCACCGAACGCCAGGCTGTGTAACCGGCGTAGCTTGGCTTTTGCTTGCCATGTAACTGCGCACGGACAATTGAATGTAATCCATCTGCGCCGATCAGCAAATCGCCGCGCACTGGCTCACCATTGGCAAAGTGTGCGGTCACGCCAGTTGCGTCTTGCTGAAACCCCGTGCACTGTTGACCGAAATGCACCGATTCGGTTTGCAGCGCGCCCAATAAAGCGGCATGTAAATCCGCCCGATGTAAGACGAGATTGGGCTGGCCGAGGGCGCGCTGCAACTCTTGTGTCGAGGTAGTCGTGAGTACTTCGCCCTGCCAGGAACGAATCCCACCTTGGACTTCTGGGATGCTAATTTTGTTGATACCATCAGCCAGCCCCAGCAATTTTAAAGCTTTAGTCGCATTGGCCCAGAGCGAAAGTCCTGCGCCGACTTCATGCAACTGCGCCACGCGCTCGAAGACGACCACTTCAATGCCCACGTTGCGCAGCGCAATCGCCGTCGCCAACCCGCCAATCCCACCACCGATAATAATGGCCGTGATACGATTCGACATGCGAAATTTTCCGTTCTACGCCGTGGTCAACGCCAACACGCGCACCGGGCTGCCTGACCCGTTGACAATCTTGAGCGGCGCGGCGATGATCACAGCGCCGGTGGCGGGCAACTGATCCAAATTACGCAGACTGGCGAGCCCCAACTTGCCGGCTCCATGCATAATATTGTGCGCCGGGAACGGTGGATCGAAAGCCCCGGCTTGACCGGCATCGGTGCCGACAGTTTCGACGCCGACGCCTAGCACGTCGCGCTCATTGGCGAGGAAGCGTAGACAATCGGCCTGCCAGCCGGGCGAGTGCGCGCCGTCAACCTGGGCGTTCAAGAAGGCTTCGTTGCTCGTGCGTTTCGACCAATCCGTGCGCAAAAGCACCCAGGCCCCGCGCGGAATTTTGCCATTCACGCCTTCCCAGGCCAACACATGCTCACGCGTCAGCAGAAAATCTGCATACTGCGCAACTTCTTTGCTCACGTCGATCACGCAGGCGGGGCCGACGAACTGGCGCACGGGAATCGTGTCGGTTGTATTGTTGGCACGGTCTTTGCCGGTGATCCAGTGGACGGGCGCATCGAAATGCGTGCCAGTGTGTTCGCCTAGATGCAACGTGTTCCAATACCAGGCCGGACCTTTGTCATCATATTTGGAGATCGTTTCCAGCGTGACGCCGGGTGATGGGGCGAAGATTGGCGGCAAGTCGATCACGGGCGTATCTGGCCCGAGTGACTGGGTCAAATCCACCACTTTGATCCGGCCTTGGTTCAATTCTTCGACTAACAGCGAAAGTACAGTTACAGCAGCGCTCATCGTTTTCTCCTATCTTTCAATTGCCCAAACATATGGTTGCGTCCAGTGCGTTGTCAGCCAACCAATGCACTTTCGGCAGGGTTTCCTTCGCTTTTTCTTGGTCTGGTTTATCCTGCAAAAGCGGAGAAGCTGCTTAGGATTATAAGGTGCTTGATCACGCGCTGTCAAACTCAGTGAATTTCACGAAGGATGAAGCTTGCACTTCTGCAAAGCCAATCTCGATGATTATTCACAAAAAATTTCAGACTAAACGGGAATTCAGGGGGTTGACAAGAAAAAGCGGTCGAGACCCTCCCCGTCGAGCCAAATCCGTTGGAATAAGGGCGAGCGTTTGCGCATGGCCTAGCAACGCCGTGGGTTTGATCTGCTTGTGGAGCCCTTCAACACAACCACGGTTGACACGGGCAAGCAAGTCAGTGAGACTCGGTTGCTCGTGGGTGCGCAGGGTCTTGATCAAATGATGAATCCCGCCTAAAACCGTGAGGCAACCGCACGATGGAAGCGGTGCGTTTGCAAGAGCCTATCGGCTAGGCTGCCGTGGTTGGTGCCTGAGACCGGCAACTGGCTACAACGGTCAACGGGGACGACATCGACAATTTGCCCACGGGGGGCCATTGACGAAATTGCCCTCAAAAAGGGCCACAAACCTACGCGGCGATCGGGGTTCATGGTTTTACCTATCCGTTTGGTCAAAATCAAGTTTAGACTGACCATGCTCCGAGTTTTTCTGTTAATCCGCAGTTCCTCCTTATGCTACCAACTACGCAGCCTGCAAGGTATGAAGCGCTAGTAACAGATACTCTAGCCGATTTGCGCCGCCTTCATCTAACTTTGCTACACATTCCCGTAGGATGGCAACTGCATTGGCTTTCAGCACGTCTAGTGGCAATTGTTGGATCACCTGACTTAACCGTGTTGCGCCAGTATCCAGATCATTACGCGCGAACACGTCGGTGCATCCATCAATGGCCGCAGGCAGTGCCTGGTTATCTGCCGCCATTTTAGTTAATTTGCGGCGTAACGCTCCCAACGCCTGGGCAAAGGCTGTGCCTGGTTCATTGCGCGCCTGGCGCAACAATTGGATGAAATAATGCTCAGATCCCACGGTGCGCGCCACGGCTAAGGCCAACTCCATCTGCGTGCTTTCATCGTCGGCCGGGCGCAGCAAATCGAGCAGCGCAGGCGTGGCTTCGCTGGCGCCTAGCTTGCCTAAGGACGAAGCAAAGGCAATTTGCTGACCATAATCCTTCTCCACGGCCAGCCGTTGCCTGAGTAATGGAATCATTTCGCGATCACCCAGTGTGGCCAACGCCCGCGCACAGTGCGACTGGATCGAGATATAACGCGCATTGAGCCCTTCCCGCAGCGGCTCGATGGCCGCGGGATCGCCGGTTCTACCCAACGCCCAGGCCGCAATCACACTGAGCGCTGGCGATTTGCCACGCATGACCTTGATCAAGGCCGCGGTCAGGCGTGGATCTGGCCGCATCCGCGCAATCGACACGATGGCCTCATAGCGCACCTGAAAGCGTGGATCGCGCAGCGCGTCCAATAATTCATCGACGGCTAGGTGGCTCTGCGTCTGCCCCATGCGCTCGGTCATGAAGATCACCGAGCGCTCATCGCGCGCCATGTTGTAGCGGATCACCGCTTCCAGGGCGCGAAACGGGTTGCCATGCAAAAAGAGATTGGCAAATTGGCCTGCACTGACGGGGCTGTCACCGCGCACTTGGCGAAAGAGTAAAATACTGGCAGCGGTCAACAGAAAGGCGGAAACCAGCAAGATCGTATACGGGTCAATGCTGAAAATCCAGAGTTGGCCGTGGATGTTCTTCGTCAAATCCAATACAAAGCCGCCGATCAACTGACTCAGACCGCTGACAATGCCGATCCAAGCGTAGTAGAGCGCCATATATTCCATGCTCTTATTTTTATCAACCGGCACCACGCTGACAAAGAGCAGCCGCGCCGAGCCGATCACCCAGCCCAGGTCACCGATACCTTGCAAAATCGCAATGCCGAGTGCGCTATAAAGACTCCACTCGGTGTGGCGTGGCATCAGAAACCAGAATACGGGCAGCAGCAGCCGAATGCTCAGGCCGATCATCATCACGGGTTTGCTGCCATAGCGGTCGGAGGCCCAGCCCCACAAATAACCAGCCAACAGACCGCCTAATAAGTTGCCCGTCTGCAAGAGCACCACGTTGCCGTCGCTCAGGCCCACCTGTTCACGCATAAAGAGCGGCAAAAAGGAGAGCAGCGGCACAAAGGCCATCACAATCAAGCTGACCCCAACCATATAGCGCAGAAAGTTCGGGTCACGCGCCACGTCTAGCATCTTTTTGAGGTCCGTGCCCGCCGCCTGGCGCGGTGCGCCGCCGGGCACATGCGCATAAGACCAGGCGGAGCCAAAGCCAGCGACAAGGCCGACGACGATCAGCAGCATAAAGCCAGTTAAACCAGACATGCGGCTGATCACTGCGCCCGCAATTGTAACCGTCAGAAAAGCGGCAATCGTGGTAAAGAGATTACTGCTAGCATAATATTTGCCGCGCACGCTGTCGGGAATATATTCTTGCACCCAAGGGAAGCCAGCGGTGTCGGCGATGGCTTTACATAACGCGAAACCGGCCGTGATGGCGGCGACAAACCATAAGGCGACCTGCGCCCCAAACGCGCTTGTCACCCATGGGGTCAATAACAAAAAGGCCGTGACCACTTTACGGATGCCAAAAAAGGTGACGAAAGTGCGCTTATAGCCAAAGCGCGCTGCGGCCGGGGCAATAAAGAGCGCCACCAAGCCGCCAAAAGGAATCAGCGAGAGCAGCGACCCAATTTCCGTCTTGTTCAGACCCAATTTATCTAGAAAGAGAATAAAGACCGAGCCAAAGAAGATCAGTTGGGCGAAGATCGTGTTGCCCGTATCACCTGCAATGCTCCACGGCAGGCCGCGCAACTTATCAACATTGGTCGTCTCTTTGGGGATAAGCGCTTCAAGTTCAGTCATGGGAGCCTCGGTGTATGTCACAACATTAAAACGCCGAGGCGCAAAGAGGATAAACGCAGTTCTTTGCGCCTCGGCGTTGAATCTTTTACATCTTGGGAAAAACGGCGCGCGCGGTGGTCGCGACTTTACCCGGTTCGCACATCTGGCAGATCTGCACATCGCCGCGCGCACTCAGCAACATATAAGCCTCTTCAAACGTGACATCCAGCTTGCGTTGCAACAAGTCTACCATTTCCGCCGCCGCGATCCGGCACGCTTGCGCCGGATCAATGTCATCGCCTGTCGTCACCCAATCATCGGCGGTTTCAAGCCACGGACGGCGGCAAGGCGTCTGTTTGAGCAGATCGACGCGTACAGTCACTTCGGCGCAGATTTCCAGCCCGACCATTGTGATTTCACCATCGCCCATCGCCGCATGAACATCGCCAATCCCCAGCAGTGCGCCCAGCACCTGCACCGGCAAATAGACCGTTGTGCCCGGCCGGATATAGCGATTGTCCATATTGCCACCATGCACGCCAGCGTCGCCGGTTGGGATGCCATCACCCGCGGGCGCGGTGCCGATCACGCCAATCATCGGGCGCACCGGAAAGCGAATGCGTTCGCTGAAGATCACCTGGTTGTCACGGATCGGGATCATGCGCGTTGCAAAACGTTGCGCCTGTTGGGCGAGCAGCCCTATATGCGCCTTGACCGCTAAAAAACCTTCGTCCGCCAGGTCAATCTGCAAGATTTCCACCCTCAGACTGTCACCCGGTTGCGCGCCGCGTACATAAATCGGACCCGTGGCTGGGTTGGCGCCCACCGGATGCGGGTGATCTAACAAATCCGTCGCTGAATGGATCGTGCCCGTGCGCGCGTCATAGGTTTCCAGCAGCAGCGTTGCGCCCGGATCAATTTCGATCGCAGGCAGATGTTGCTTGTCCAGGCTGTAGACGATTTGGTCGCGAGTAAGTCGTTGCACGGCAGATCCTTTCTGGTGTGGGATTTGTGATCGGTTGCGCGAGGAGCCTCACCCCCCAGCCCCCTCCCCTGAATCAAAGGGCAGAGTTCAGGAGAGGGGGGTGCCCATAAGGCGCGGGGGTGAGGCTCCTCATCGAAAGCAGTTTACCATCAAAGCGAAGCCCGGCCAATCTAGGGTTGAACACCCGCCGCCAGCGCGAACGGAATCTGGCGCAGGCGCACACCAATCGCCGACTGGCAACTTATTTCGCCGACGGTCGCGTGGCGGACGTGCGATCCAGCACACCAGCCAAATCGACGCCAAAGGTCCATTGGGCGTTCGTCGTCATCTCTGCTAATTTCTCTTCATCAATCTCGATGCCGAGGCCCGGCCCTTCTGGCACGAGCAAGTGGCTTTTTTCGTACTGCACGGGCGTTTTGACCGTATCAGCCATATAAAGTTGCGGCCCCGTGTTGTCACCCGGATAATCGAGCACGCGTGCGGCCGCAGCTAGATGGGCGACCGCTGCGGTGCCCAAATTAAGTTCCTGGGTTGTGCCAATTAACACGCTAGCCCGCGCAGCTTCGGCCAGGGCAATCAAGCGTAAACTGGCGCGTAGCCCACCGAGCAGATAGGGCGAGACATTGAGAATATCGACCGCACCGGCCACCAACAATTGCCAGCCATGATGGATGTGCAGCACATGTTCCGAACTGGGACGCCGGCTGCGCCGACGAAACTGCACCAAGCCTTCGATGTCGTTGCGCGGGGCGGCGCTTTCGACCAACATATAATCGCACAACTCGTCAAACCGTTCGATGGCCATCGCAGTGCGCCGCCAGTCGAGTAAATTCGAGAAATCGAGCGATTTGATCGTCACGCGCCCCTTGAAGCGGTCGGTGAACTGGCCCAGGAAAAGTTCGTCAGCCTCCAAATTAACGCCAACATAGACGCGGATCAAGTCGAAGCCGAGTTGCAGCTTTTCCTCGACCCGATCCAGATTCGGGCCTACTTCTTCGACCGAGCGCATGCGGAAAATCGGGTAGCAGACGCGCATGCGGTCGCGCAATTTACCGCCCAATAGTTCATAGACCGGCACGTTATCGACGCGCCCGAGCAGATCATGCAAAGCCAAATCGACGCCCTGACGCACCAGGCCAGAACGGCTGTACATGTGCCCTTCGTCCGGGTAAAATCGGATCAGATCGTCCTCGATTTTGACCAGGTTGCGCGGGTCTTTACCGCGCAATAATTCGTTTAACATGCGTTCCAATTCGGGCAAATCGAACTGGTACATAGGCACATGCGAAAGGTCGCTCATCTCGCCCCAACCCACCGCGCCGTCAGCGGTTTCCAATTTGACGATCACATGTTGGTTAGCGATACCGGTCTGGCGCGGGCTGGCAATGGGAAAAAGTTGGATTCGCTGAATTTTCATACTGGTTTCCCTCAGGGATGAGAATCAAATAAGTTGGGCATTGGAGAGATTAGCGTTTGGAGATTACAGAGCAAAATCTCTAATCTCCAAGCTACCAGTCCTAAATGGTGATGACTTTATTTTCAATCAACCAGCGTACCGACTCCTGCACGGCTTGCAGCGAAGTGTAACGTGGCTGATAATCTAGCAAACGTTGGGCCTTGGCGATGCTACAGTTGGGGCTGTGCGCGATGTGATCCCAAGTTGCCTGCGCTTCTTGGGCAGAGACGGTCGTTTTCCATTCTTCCCAGGGCAAGAATTTGAGGTTGGCGGGCTGTCCAAACCAAGCCGCCATCGCTTCGGCATAGCCGCGCAAGGTGATCGCTGCCGCCGATACGGTATGAAAACTCTCACCCACGGCGTTGCTGCGATTGGCGAGCGCTTGCATAAAAATCTGGGCGACATCATCAGCGTGGACATGATGCACCGTCTCCATGCCCAAATTGGGCAGTGCTAATGCTTCCCCGCGCGCGAGTTTCGCAAAAACTTCTGGGTTGAA
>JBBREZ010000197.1:0-11547 GCA_038225095.1 Caldilineales bacterium | reverse complement strand
AGTTCGGCATCGCTCATTACTTTACCCAGGGGCAGATAGCCTTGTTCCCAAAACTGTTGCCATTGTTCCGCACTAAGTTGCTGATTCATCGTCGAACTCATCTCCTTACTTTAGAAAACGGAATACACATCGATGGAATGGTTTTAAAACCGGTTAGGGGTGTTTTAAAATCACGGCATTACGCAGGTGGCTTATCCAAGGGCGGCGCGGAGGTGCTAAAGTCCGCCGTAATGCGTGGTGCATATGCGCCGATCAATGTTTGCACACGCGCATAATCGTCAGCCGCAAGAATCAGGCCAACATGGTGCTTTTTGTCGAGCCGCCACGCGATTTCTGGATCGTTGTAAGCCGACGTATCGGGCGTTTCTTGGCGCGCCAACGAAACAATTAACCCAGCAAAACGCGGCTGAATTTCTGGCAATTGGTACGTTTCGCCGCGCAGATGACAGAGTTCGATCTTGGCCCACTCGGCCCATAAGTTGAAGCCAGTGGCATGCTCGACCATCAGATCAATGTTGGCGCCACCCACACGTGCGGCGATTTCCAAAAAGTAAAAACGGCCATCCTCATGCCCGCGAATAAATTCGGCATGCGTCACGCCGCGCACCATGCCCATCGCGTCGATCACTTCACGGTTGATCGCTTGCAACGCCTGGTCTTCGTCCGACCCGTAGGGCAAGGTGCTGGTCACAAAAACACCACCGCCCTGATAGACTGTCATCGGTGGTAGACCATATTTGCTGCTGACAGCCGCGAGCACCTTGCCTTCCGAGACAATCGAATCCACATGATAAACGTCGCCGGGTACGAATTTTTCCAGCACGTAAAACGACTGGCGATCTCCCAAGCCATCCAGTGAACGCCAGAGTTCCTCGGCATCGTTAATCTTCTTGATGCCCATCGAACTTGCTTCGGAGCGTGGCTTGAGCACCCACGGCGCGGGCACACGCGCCATAAACTCACGCAATTGTTCATAATTGAGCACATGCACAAATTCCGGCACGGGAATGCCCTTGCCCTGGGCCTGGATGCGCATGGCAAGTTTGTCACGGAAGTAGCGGGCCGTCGTATCGCCCATGCCAGGAATGCGCAAATGCTCACGTAGCGCCGCCGCGATTTCGACATCGTAATCATCCAACGCCACAATCCGGTCAATCTTACGCTCACGCGCCAGATAGCTGACGGCGTAGGCGATGTCGGGCTGCTTGTTCAAACTGGGCAATACGAAAAATTCGTCGATCACAGCGCGCGGCCAGGCTTCGTCTTTAAATTTTTCCTGGGTCAGCAAAATCGTGTGACAATTCTGCTGCTTACACTCCTGCACAAAACGACCACCTTTGAAGTAGCTGGCCAGACAGAGAATTGTGTTGGATGACATGATGAACCCCTTTTTTAATTTACGATTTTTGATTTACG
Source organism: Caldilineales bacterium (assembly GCA_038225095.1). Taxonomy (GTDB): domain Bacteria; phylum Chloroflexota; class Anaerolineae; order Caldilineales; family Caldilineaceae; genus JAPLGZ01. Next base: position 10,131 of record JBBREZ010000197.1, on the reverse strand, counting down.
ATTTACGAAGTGGTTTTGGCGGCATAAATTGTTCTGTTTTCTAGAGTCATTTGTCGAAAGTAGAACAATTACACCACCGAGCCAACCTCGTAAATCAAAAATCGTAAATCGTAAATTCTGATTACCGATTCAGTCCGCCCCCCGAACTCTGCAGCACCGCTTCCACTTCTTCTGGCGTCGTTACGACCATATCGCCGTGGATGCTCAGGCAAATGGCGGCCAACGCGGTGCCATAGCGCACACCTTTGGCCAAATCGCCGTCCAGCCAGCCGTGGATTACACCGGCGGCCAGGGCATCACCGGCCCCTAGTCGATCAATCATCTCGACGGGTTGCGCCGCTGATTGATAATAGTGCTCGCCATCCCACACCAACACACCATCGCCAGCCATCGAGGTGATGATGCACCTGGCTTGGCTGAGTTCGGCTAGCTGTTGCACGATTTCCTGGGGTGTTCCACTGAAACCAAACACGCGTTGCGCATCACCTTGGCCACAGGAGAGCAAATCAATCCCTTGGATTAATGGTTTCAGCACGGCAGCGGCTTGGGTTTCTGGCCAAAGTTTGGCGCGGTAATTGATATCAAAACTGACGGCAACCCCGGCTTGCTTGGCCCGTTGAATCGCCGCTTTGGTCACGGCCAGGCAGGAAGACGACAAGGCGGGCGTGATGCCCGTCAGGTGGAGCAAGCGTGTGTCGAGCAGATAATCCCAGTTGATCTGTTCGGGCTTGAGCTGGGCGGCGCACGAATCAGCGCGATCATAATAGACTTGGGTGGAGCGCGGCGGGGTGGCAAATTCCAGATAGTAAGTGCCGACGCGGCCTTGCGGCGACCAAGCAATCGCCGCCGTGTCCACCTTGGCCACGCGCAGATGATTGTCAATTAAGCGCCCTAGCGGATTCTGGGGCAAGCCGCTGACCCAGGCGCACCGTCGTCCCAGGCAAGCCAGCGCACCCAACAGATTTGCCTCTGCCCCGCCAGGGTGCAGGGCCAGACTTTGCGCCTTTTCCAAGCGCTCGCCCACCGGCACGCTGTAGCGCAACATAACCTCGCCAATCGCGGTGACGTCAAAACGTGGAGTTGTCATCATTTATACTCGCTAAAATTATTGGTAAGCGGTAAAGAGTAAATGCTAGGTAGAGATTGATTTATGCTGCACTTACGCCGTACCGCTTACCATTTACAATTTTTATGCCACGATATGCAGGGCTTTAAAGTTGCTGGTTAATGCCTCACCGCCGCCTTCGCGGACGACGACCACATCTTCGACGCGGGCGCCTAGATGGTGCGGGATAAAAATGCTCGGCTCGACGGTGAACCACATGCCAGGCTGTAGCACGGTTTTGTTACCGGCCATCAAGAAGGGCGGTTCATGGACATCTGTACCGATAGCATGGCCCAGGCGATGGCGGAAAGCATCACCATAACCACCATCGACAATCACCGCGCGCGCCACAGCGTCGGCTTGTTCACAGATATTGCCAGCGCGCAAAGCCGCAATGCCCGCTGTCTGCGCTTTGATCACCAGCTCATAGACCTTGCGATATTCAGCGTCCGGTTCGCCGAAAAAGACCGAGCGCCCGTAGTCATAACAATAGCCTTCGTAAACCGCACCAAAGTCAAACGAGACCGAGACGGGCGGTTCCAGCGGGATTTGCAATACCTCGTGACTGTTGTGAAAGGCAAAGGGATAATTTTTACCCATGTTGTAAAAGCTGGTGACAAAGGAATGGGTCAGTCCGCCATGCTTTTTCAATTGATAGTTGACTTCGGTAATCAAGTCTAAATTGGTCATGCCGTGGCGCAATTTGCCCAACGTGGCCTGATAGGCGGCCTCGGTGATCGCGCCGGCCTTGCGCATAATGGCAATCTCGTCTTCGTCCTTGATCACGCGCAGCGGCATCAGGAGCGGCGACGCCTGGCTGATCGTGGCTTGCGGGCGCAAGCGTTGAATATTTAAGACCAATTCGGCCCAAGCGCGATCTTCCACGGCAATTTTGGGATTCGTCGTCAGCTTGAAGCTCTCGAAGATGGCGCGCACCATATCGGCTGGGTCGCCGCTGTCGGATAGCACGCGCACGTCATAACCTGTGACGGCGCCCATATGAAAATCGGCCAACATGCGCGGCAAGGTCAAGATCGGCGCGCCCGTTTGCGGGATCCACGCGCCGGTGAGCCATTCGCCAGGATAGATCGTGTTGCCAAAGTTGGGTTCTTCACGCGCAATGCCAGTGACATATTGCAAATTGGCAGAACGGCTGAGAAAGAGTAAATCGATGGCTTGTTCGGCCATTTTTGCTTGAACGGCTTGCAGTCTTGCCTGATAGTTAAGCATAAATTCCCCTTGTAAGGCGTAGTTGGTATGGTATAATACGCTTATTGTACCTGATAGGAGAACGATAATAATAGTTTATCGCAAGCGTGATCCAAATTAAGGTTGTCGCATGATGAACGTAGAAAAACTGACCCAGCGTTTTGAAACAGTCTTTGATCGCCGCCAATCCTCTATGTTGGCCGAGACAATTACGGAAGCGTATAGCGAGCTGGTAAAAACCGGCGATTTCAATGAACTCAAAGCCATTGTCAAAGATTTGGCTGATGCGCAACAACGTACTGAAGCCAGGATGGATGAATTAGCCCAAGCGCAAAACCGCACCGAAGCCGAAATAGGTAAATTAGCCCAAGCGCAAAACCGTACCGAAGCCAGCATCGCGGCAATGACACGCGCAATCACCGGCATGGCCCAGGAATTAGGTGGTCTCTCGCGCAGCATGAGCTATTCATTGGAAAATGAATCTTATCGCAATCTTCCTGCGCTACTCAAAACGCATTATGACATCACGGTCTATGAAAAAATTGTCCGACTAGACTTAGACGGCGAAGAAATCAACCTTTTTGCGCGCGGCGAACGCAATGGTCAGCCTGTTTATTTGGTTGGTGAAAGTAAGTTGCAACTTGACGAACGCCGCAATAGCCGCCGGGCCGCAGAAGAAATTCTTGACCAAATCGATAAGAAAGCGGAAGTGGTTCAGCGCCATTATCCAGACGCCGAAATTGTGCGTGTGCTGATTACCCACTATGCCCGCCCTGTTGTGTTACAAAGAGCGAAAGAGCGCGGCGTACTCGTGATCCAGAGTTTTGAGTGGTAACAACTAGACATCTGGCTCACCCCAATGGTGACGCACCTTTTTACTACGAAAATTCTCAGAGTGCAAAGTGAGGTTGCCAGCCTGGATGAGATCTGGCACAACGCTAGTTGAGCGTGATCCGTACATTTGCTGTAAACCGATTTCAGAACTTGACACAGCAGCGCAAACAGCTCACGCATCATGCTTCTACGTCGGCCAATGGGTCAACGCTGGCCCATTACCCAGATCGTCCTTGAGCAACTCAGCAAAATTCGTCGCCACTTTGCGAAAGGCGTTGGCGTGTTCTTCAATGAAAGCGGGCCGGTAATGGCGGAACCAGGGCACGTGCAAGGTCAGCGTGTTAATCGCTTCGCTCACGGGCAATTGACCTTGTTCACGAATTAAATCGCGCTGGGCAAAGGCAATGCGCGTGGGTCGATCATGGCCGTAGACATCCCCTTCGGTTAGGAGAAGATGAGTATGTAACGGTTTGTTGACGCCTGGCCGGCAGAGCGAACCTTCGGCGTGCACGGCCTCGGCAAAACGTGTGACCGAGAGCCCGCCCAATGCAGCTGGTTGGTAGAGACCAGCCGCTTCATACCAGCCAGCCATGTTGCTCTCCGCATCTGGGATCCGGTGTGGTTTGATCCCCGGCACGTCGATTAGTAGATCCCAGAAATAGTTCATTGCCTGACGAATTTCGGCGGCGCGTTGGTCATAATATTTCAACTGCACGCGGCCCACCGCCGAACTCATCTGATGCATGCGATATTTGTAACCGCCCAATGGCAAGCCCTTGTACGGCTTCAGCGCCTCCGTCTCAATCCGATTGTCGTAACGCTCATAATGGCCAAAGGCAATCGCCCGCTCATAAATTGTGCGGTCGTTGGTCACCAGGATGCCACCCTCGCCAACCGCAAATGACTTGCCACTCATCAACGACATCGCCGCCACATCGCCAAAGGTGCCCAGTTTTTTGCCCTTGTATAGCCCACCCTGCGCATGCGACACATCCTCGATCACCTTCAAATTGTGCCGACGGGCGATGGCAAGGATCGCGTCCATGTCGGCCGGGTGACCCAGATAATGGACGGCCATGATCGCTTTGGTGCGCTCACTGATGCGCTGTTCAATGTCCGCCGGGTCAATGCAGAGCGTGTTCGGGTCGATGTCGGCAAAGACCATGCTGGCGCCTAAGGAAAAACTTTGCAGCACCGACGCCCAATAGGTGAGCGACGGACAGATGATCTCGTCGCCCACGCCCAGGCCGACGCCGAACATCGCACAATGCAAGGCCGACGTGCCGTTGTTGGTCGCCAGCGCATATTGCACGCCTTGCCACGTCGCAAATTCCTGCTCAAATTGCAAAGTAATCTCCGTGCCCGACATCGCCCCGCGCCGCAATACATCCAGCACCGCGTCTTCGTCCTCTTGGGTGACAATCGGCCATTTGAACATGTCGCCAGGGTCAGATTGCACGGCCTTTTCGCCGCCGTGGATGGCAAGCAAAGTTTTCTCCAGTGTCGTCATGTTTTATCTCCGCATTAGACAATCCAATTTTCTTGTTTTAGGTTGGGAACAGTCAGAAAATCCTTATCTCTGGTCAACAAGATAAGATCATAGCGCAGTGCAACAATGGCTGTAAATGAATCAACTAATTCGAGTTGTCGGCCCACTTGCCTGAGTTGTATTCTTAAATCAACGGCTTGTTCAGCATCCGATGGCTCAACGGCGTAGTAGACGAAGTCAGCTTGTAATTTTCCCCAAATTTGCGTGTTCTGTTGCGCCCTCGGCAAAGATCGAATGCCAAATAGAAATTCATTAAAGACAGGCGCAGAGATCGCAAACCCATCGCCATGCTCAAATTGGGCAAGAATTCTATCGCGTAACGTATTTCCTAATGTGACAAGTGGCGATAGGTGATTTGTGTCAAGCAAAAACATCGTCATTCAGCAAACTTCCTGGCCTCATCTGCCTCATGGGTGAGTGAATTTGTCTTCATTTCTGCTTCAAACCTTTCCCATTCTTGCAACCATGCCTCTGTATCATAGGGTGGTTCTGGTGCTTCGGGCAATTCGCGTAAATGCTTTGCTAAAAGACCACTTGCTGGCGTAATACTATTCGGATTCGGCCCCATCCGCTGGATTTTCGCCACGATCGCTTCCAGCGAAATCAGATCAACCGGCGTGTCCTGGGTCGCTTCTCCTCCCTGAGCAACCTCATCGACCAAGATAATCACGCGCACTGGCGCGCCTTTGTGTAGTTTGCGCGCATATTCGGGTGGGATCAGGACTGCTTCCGTGTTCGTCAATTGGGTTAAAAATTCATAGGCTACCATTGCGCTCACCTCGTTTTCTAATGGCCATCATAACTGGCTAACACCTATCTTGCTCCTATTATACCTGATCCTAGACAGTCAACTAGCAAATTGGGAACGACGGGCTTAATCAGCGCCTAACGCCAACTCCGGTGCGGCCAGTTTTCCCCACTCCGGCGCGTTCTGTACCTGCACCTGATTCAAGTGCCAATATAACCCGCGGCGCGCCATCAATTGTTCGTGGTTGCCCATTTCGTTGATCTGTTTGTCGGCCAGCACCACGATCAGGTCGGCGTTGCGAATGGTGGAGAGGCGATGGGCGATGATGATCGTCGTGCGCCCCTGCATCAAACGTTCTAACGCCTGCTGGATCAACATTTCGGTCTCGGTGTCCACCGACGAGGTCGCTTCGTCCAAGATCAGGATCGGTGCATCTTTGAGTACGGCGCGCGCAATCGACAACCGTTGTTTCTGGCCGCCAGAGAGCTTGACGCCGCGTTCGCCGATCATCGTGTCGTAGCCTTGGGGCAACTTGCTGATAAATTCATGCGCGTTGGCAATTTTGGCGGCTTCGATCATCTCTGCTTCGCTGGCGTCGTCACGACCAAACAGGATATTGTCGCGCGCCGTGCCGTGAAACAAGAAGACATCTTGCAGTACAATGCTGATCTGTTGGCGCAGACTGGACAGGCTTAGATCGCGCAGATCATGGCCGTCCAGGGTAATTGCGCCGCCGCTGACATCATAGAAACGCGGGGCGAGCGCGGCGAGTGTGGTCTTGCCCACGCCGGTGGGGCCGACCAGCGCCACAGTTGTGCGCGGCAGAATCTCTAAATTGATATTTTGCAAGACGTTTTCGCCGGGCAGATAGCCAAAGCTGACATTTTCAAAGCGCATCGCCCCTTGGGCGCGCCCAGGCAAGGCCAACGCCGCCGTGCCCTTGTCGATCTCGGGGGCTTCGGTCAACAATTCGGCCACGCGGTCGGCGCTGGCCAACGATTCTTGTAACTGTTCCCAAGCATTGCTCAAATTGCGCAAGGGTTGATAGAAGAGGTCCAAATACAAGAAGAAGGCGACCAGATCCGCCACCGATAAGGTTTGGCGCAAAATCAGTTGACCGCCAAAATAGATCACAACAATCGTACCCAGCGCCGAGGTAAATTCGATAAACGGTTGGAAAATTGCCATCATCTTGAGCGCATGCAGCAACGAATCGCGATAACGGTCGATGCGCATGCGAATGCGACCGAGCTCGGCGATTTCGCGCGTAAAGGTCTTGATCTCGCGCATGCCAGATAAATTATCGTTGATGATCGCGTTAAGTTCACCCAATTCATGCTGGCGCACCCGAAAGGCCGGTCGCACAAAACGGGCGTAGGTGCGCAGCGAAATCAGCACCAGCGGGATCGGCACCATGCTGATCAAGGTCAGTTGCCAATTAAGGCCAAGCAGCACCGCGCTCACGCCGATCAGAGTGAGGATATTGACAACCACGTCGGGGATGGCGTGCGCAATCAGCAGTTCGAATTTGTCCGAATCATTGATCAGGCGCGACATGAGTTGGCCAGTCTGTTTGTCTTCGTAAAACTGCAAGGAGAGCCGCTGCATGTGTTCGTAGATCAGCTTGCGGGCGTCGGCTACCACGCCCCAACCGGCCACATGAGCCAGATAACTGCGCAGAAATTGCAGCCCAAAGCGGGCCAGGTAGACCGCTAACGCCAACAGCGCCAAGCGCGTGATCAGCGCCGAAGAAATTTGGTTGCCAGCCGGACCGGTGACCGCCGCGATCATCGTGCGAATGATCCAGGGGATCAATAATTGTACGCCCACCAACAAAAGCATGCTGATCACCGTGATCACCAACGAACCGGTATAATTTTTGGCGTAGATCAGAAGAAATTTAATCTGTTTCATAAGGTAATAATTACCAAGCCTCTCAGAAAATTCACCATAAAAGGATTGCCCATAGCACCGCGTAATTTGTGCCAATCGTGCAACAAACGTGCCGGGGATTTCCAGAAATCCCCGGCACATTCTAACCAGTGTAAAGTTGCGTCCAGCGATCTAACGTAAGTAAGCCCTCAATCTAGTGGTCTGAGCATTTAATTTTTAGAATGTACGGCCACGATAGATCGTGGCTCTACGGCTAGCTTGATTTCTGAAAATTAAATAGTCACTGTATTAGTGCCAACTGCCCCAATCGGATAAATGGGAATAGATTAGACATGATTTGGAATAAATCCCTGTCAGGTAAACAGGTACAGCCGACCTGTCTACCTGTTTACCTCTCTACTTATCTCCTTTGAACAGTTATTCCAAATAATCTCTATTGCAATGGAGCGAGTATTAGCCAATAGTTTGTCTCGCCACGCGTAGTATCGCTTCTAAACTTTGCTCCACATCCGCCGCCGTCGTCGCCCAGGACGAGACACTGATGCGCATGGCGGCGCGGCCACGCCAGATGGTGCCACCACACCAGCAGGTGCCTTCCTGTTGCACGGCGGCGAGCACGCGCTGGGTCGTGGCGTCGTCACCAAACGAAACCATCACTTGATTGAGTTCAACTTCGTTGAGGATTTCATAGCCGGCCGCGCGCAAACCTTCGGCAAAACGCATCGCAGATTGGCAATTGCGCTCGATCAGATCGGCTACTCCGCTGCGGCCTAACGAACGCAGCGCAGCCCAGACCTCGATCCCGCGCGCTCGGCGCGACATCTCCGGCGTGTAATGCGAAGGTTCGCGGGCGTCCGTGGTGGCTAGGTAAGCCGCATTGGCGGACATGGCGGCTTTCAAATGTTCGGGATCGCGACAGAGGACCAGCCCTCCATCGTAGGGCACATTGAGCCACTTGTGCGTATCCGTCGCCCAAGAATCGGCCGCGCCAATGCCGGCCACCAAGTGCGCGCGGTTGGGCGCAGCCGTTGCCCATAAACCAAAAGCGCCGTCCACGTGCACCCATGCGCCTGTGTCCCGCGCCAAATCACAAAATTCGCCGACCGGATCGCACGCGCCGGTGTTGACGTTGCCCGCCTGCAAGATCAGGATCGTCTTTTCGTCGAGTGGGGGGAGCGCATCAGGGCGCATGCGCCCTTGATGATCGACGGCCACGCGCACCGCGCGTTCGCGGCCCAGCCCCAACATGCTCAACGCTTTGAGGGCGCTCACATGCACTTCTTCGCCCACCAACACGGTGAGCGGCGGTGCGCCAAAGAGACCCTGCGCCTCCACATCCCAGCCTTGCCGTTTGAGTAAGACGTGACGGGCCGCGGCCAGGGCGGTAAAATTCGCCATCGTCGCCCCCGTGACAAAACCGCCGCCGGTTGTGGCGGGCAAGCCAAAAAGGTCGATCAGCCACCGCAAGGCCACCGTTTCCAATTTGGCATTGATCGGTGACTGGACGATAAAGGCGCCGTTGTTATCCCACGCGCTGGCTAGCCAGTTGGCGGCCAACGCGGCGGGCAGGGTGCCACCGGTGACAAAGCCGAAATAACGCGGTCCGGCTGAGGTCGTGGTCGCTGGCGAACCGATTTCGTCCAGCACGGCTAACACAGCGGCTGGATCAGTTGGTTGAGTTGGCAATGTTTCATCCAATGCATGCAGACCCGCTAACGCGTCCGCCGTGGGAAAGACATTGCGTTGCGCCGCCGTTTCTAAATAGCGACGGGCACGCGCTGCCGCATTGGCCAGCAAATCTTCTGGTATCATGAAGCCTTCACTTTCTCGTCGATGTGCATGGCTAATTCTCCCTTCTGTTGCTACACGTTCTACTCGTTCCACACGCCGGGAGCCCCCTGGGCGCGTGGGAACGCAGTCCTGATGCCCCGCGTCGAGTGGTTCACCCAACCAAAGGAACACATGCAACGGTGGGAACGCGGTCGGATGTACTCATCCGAGGCATCCGGATGGCATTCCCACGCAGAGCGTGAGGAACGAGCATGAAATCATAACTCACCCCTCACTCATCACAGTTCGAACGGCACCCCATACTGTGCAGATAACTCACGTAAATCATCCAGCACCACTGGCGTCAACGGAATACCGTCGCGCAGGCGTTGTTGTTCGGTTTCATGCTCGATTTCGCCAGCGACATAGACGCGATCATGGCCCGGCGCTTTGGGTGTTTCATGTAGCGCGCGGATCATGGCATCCATGCCGCGTTTGAAATCATCGAGTGGCCGGAAGAGATCAACGCGCAACGCCGCAAAGAAATGGCTATCACCGTCCACCTTGTACCCTTCGAAGGCGCTGGGATCATCGCCATACAAGTCGTCCCAACCACCCGCCAGCAAATTACACAGCACCGACACCATCATCGCCAGCCCATAGCCCTTGTGGCTGCCCTGCTCGCGGGTGCCGCCCAGCGGTGAAAGAAAACTAACCTGGCCCGGATCGGTGGTCGGAACGCCATTAGCATCTACACCCCAACCGAGCGGGATCGGTTGATTGTTGTCGCGCATCATCAAAATGCGGTTAAAAGGCACCGTCGAGGTCGCCATATCAAGTAGCCAGGGCGGCTCGGCTTGGGTTGGAAAAGAGATGCTGAGTGGGTTGGTGGAGAAGCGCGACTTGGCCCCAAAGGTGGGGATCACGCCGTAATCGTGGTCGCGCGCATAGATACGGGCCGTCATGCAGATGCCGATCATATCTTTTTGGAGCGCCATGTACGGATAGTAACCGGCGGCGCCA
>JBBREZ010000196.1:0-11598 GCA_038225095.1 Caldilineales bacterium | reverse complement strand
CTTGACGTACGCCCACGACTAAAGCGCGTGGGATTCTAGGCTCAAGCAGCAATTGCCCGATAAAGCCGGTCTTACATCGCCTACCCTAAGAGTGGACGCCCCCACTCGATGAATGTTCAAAGCGGCATTGTGGTCACGGTCATGGATGACACCACAACCAGCACAAGCCCATTGTCGTTCGGATAATTTCAGTTCTTTGTAGATATGGCCGCAATCGAAACAAGTCTTACTGGATGGAAACCAACGATCAATCAGATGAACAACCTTACCTTTGGTGGACGCAACATAACCCAAGATGCTCATGAATTCGCTACGGGCAAGGTCACTGACTTTGCGCCCCCACAACGCTTGCATTCCCTTCATACTAAGGTCTTCAAAGAACAGGTGGTCGTACTGGTTTGTCAGTTCATGGGCCAGCTTGAAGAACCAATCACGGCGTTTATTCACTACGTGCTGATAGATATGGGTGACGATGGCTCTGGCCTTGCGCCAACCACCAGAGAACTTAACCTTGCGGGCAAGATTTTGTTGGGCAAGTTTCAATTCAGCCATTGCCGCACGAAAATACAATGGACTTTCAATCGCGCCCAGAGGGCTCCCGCCGTCCGATGCGGTCAAGAAGGTTTTTAAACCAAAATCGAACCCTGCGCTGTTACCCGTCATAGGTTGATGGTTCGCGCCCAGAGGGCACCCGATTTTTTCTTGCACCACAAAGTACAAATAGAGATTACCGAGCGTGTCCCGTTTGATGGTGACGGTCTTAATGCCGTCTGGAATGTCCCGCGACTTGCTGAACTTGTAGACCATGCCCTGAATGTAGATTCTGTTGCCGTCCAACAATTTCCAGCCCGCTTGTTTCAGCGTGAACGACGTATAGCGCTTGACTTTCTTAAAACCTGGGGGACTTGTGCGCACCTTGCGCTTGAGACTTCGGCGAGAGCTCAGTCGAACGCTGCCAAAGAACAACTTGTACGCCTTGTCGATGCGCTGGGTGATGTCCTGAATGGCCTGACTGCCCACCTTGCCCCAATACGCATACTTGGGCAACTTCTTCAATTGGGCAAGATGTTTCATCAAGACGTACATATTCAAGCCCTTGCCGGTCAACTTGTAGTAGCGCCGGTGCAGCCGGGTGCCGATTGGGCGCGCATGATTCCAGATGATACCGGCAATGTCGATTTGCTGGTGTAGGTGCTTATTCTTTTTCGACCGATAGAGCTTGAACTTGTACGTCTTGACGATAATCATTGCTCTCTTTGTAGCCGCTTCAATTCGGTATCAATTAAACGCTCAAGAATCACGACCATGCTTTCACCGGTTAAGGCATAAATCATGCGCAATTTCTTGAGCGTTTGTTTCCAGATTCGTATCGTTGTATGTTCGCTATTCATGTATTCATTATACTACAATGTAGACATTTAGCAAAATATCGTATCGTGTATTATCAATATCCCCGTCCAGTAGAACGGGCGGCATTCATCCAACGACTAAAGTTCGATGGCTTTCTGCCGAAAAGGATCGTAAGTGACAATGGCAACACCTTTCAGCTTGCGCCACTGTCCACGTCCATATCGCTGATTGAGATAATGTCGAGCACGTACACCTGTGCCTCTGGCAATAATCTCAATGCTATTAATCTCCGAAAGTAGTCTAAAGTCATAGCGCGCCAAGCATCACCTAATTTATATCCCACTTTTTAAACTATTTGTCGCCAATTTGACGGCTTCGACAATATTCTGATAGCCAGTGCAACGACAGAGATTGCCCGAAATGGCCTCACGAATTTCTGCATCGCTTGGGTTAGGATTTTCGGCGAGAAAGGGAATCAACGTCATCAGAAAGCCGGGTGTGCAATAGCCGCATTGCAGGCCATGTTTTTCGTGAAAGGCCGTCTGCAAGGGATGTAAGTGTTGCATGTTGCCATCGGGCGTCAATCCCTCCACCGTCGTGAGCGTATGCCCATTCGTCTGCACCGCAAACATGATACAGGAGCGGACAGCTTGATCATCCATTAAAATGGTGCAGGCGCCGCACGAGCCATGTTCACAGCCCACGTGCGTGCCGGTCAAATTTAACTCGTGACGTAAGAAGTCGCTTAATAAAAGGCGTGCTTCAATCGAGCGCGTATAGTTGACGCCGTTAACCGTGACAAAAATCGCATGTAAGTGATCCATAGCAAGTTCCAACTGTTGTTATAACAGCGTGCCGCGCAAAACGACAATCGCCACACTAAAGTAAATGATCAAACCGGTGACATCCACCAGCGTCGCCACAAACGGCGCAGACGAGGTAGCTGGATCAAAGCCAAGGCGGCGTAATAAGATCGGCAACATCGAGCCGGCCAACGTGCCCCATAGGACGATGCCGATCAGCGCAAACGCAATCGTGACGGCCACCAAATACCAATAAGGACCATAAATAGTCGAAAACATCGACCAGATCGAGATGCGTAAAAAACCGATGACGTCGAGCACACTGCCCAAGGCCAGCCCCGATAAAAACTCGCGCTTCATCACGCGCCACCAATCTGTCAATTTGACCTCACCCAGCGCCATCGCCCGAATGACCAGCGTGGCCGCCTGCGAACCAGAGTTGCCGCCGCTAGAAATAATTAAAGGAATAAATAAGGCCAGCACAACCGCACGTTGGATCTGGATCTCAAAGAAACTCATCGCTGTCGCCGTCAACATTTCGCTCAGAAACAGAATCACCAGCCAGCCGGCGCGTTTGCGTACCATGCGGTTAAACGAGATCGCAAGATAGGGTTCGTCCAGGGCTTCCGAACCACCAATTTTCTGGATATCTTCGGTCGCTTCGATTTCCGCGACATCCATCACGTCATCGACCGTCACGATCCCGATCAACATGCCATCCGAATCGGTAACGGGCAATGCCGTCAGATCGGTCTGGCGCAAGAGCATCACCGCCGCTTCTTGATCGTCGGTGGCTTTGAGTGAGGCAACCCGATCGTCCATTAACTCAGCGACTTGCGTATCGAGGGGCGCGAGCAAAAAGCGCCGCATCCGAATATCATCGAGTAAGAAGCCACGGTCGTCAATCACGTACAGAATGTTTAAAGTTTCGCTGTCATGCCCATATTTGCGCACATAGTCGAGCGCCTGCGCCACAGTCCATTCGGGATGAATGGACAAATAATCTGGTGTCATCAGCCGGCCGACGCTATTTTCTGGGTAGCCTAGCAACGTAGTGGCGACGGCGCGTTCTTTTGGTGAGAGCAAAGTCAGCAATTGTTTGGTTGCGGCGCCGGGCAACTCCTCAAGGAGTGTGGTCCGGTCGTCGGGGGCCATCTCATTGAGAATGGCCGCGACTTCCTCCTGTGACATCGCTCGCAATAACGTTTCCTGGCGGTCAGATGACATATAGGAAAAAGTTTCGGCGGCTAGTTTGCGCGGCAGCACGCGAAAGAGCAGCACTTCGTTTTGACCGTCTAATTCCTCGATCAAAGCGGCGACATCAGATGGCGGCAAATCCCCCACCGCATCGCGCATCGCCACAAAGTTGTGGGTGTGGATGGCAGCTTCCAGATTGGTGGATAATTCTTTTACATCCACGTTCGTTCTCCTAAATTTTGGGCAGGGTTAAAGTCCACATTTGATGGTTGGAAGCTGCGGCTCTACTTGCGCTGCTAGGCGTTGTGGAGATTTCAGTGCCTGAAATTTTTCTGTTCTCATCTAGGAAAAGTGGGCAAATCGCCAAGCTGGTGACTGCGGATTTAGGAAACTGCCTATTTTCGGCGGATGAGAATGTTTGATGCGCCGCTAAATTTACTCGTTACAGGTGTCGTACAATCATCTACAATAGCATGATCTGGCTTAACAAAGATGGGTATACAGATAGACAGGTAGACAGGTGATGGCTACCTGTTGCCGTCCCATCTACGGATGGGCGTCTCCTTGTCTACCAGGCGTAACTGCTTATGCCGAATCATGTCTATTGTTTTTGCGCGTTCAAATGCTTCGGTCAGCGCTTTACGCGTCAAGACTTGCGCCAGATGCCGGCGGAAAGCGACGGAGGCGTGAATGTCAGCCGTGGGGTCAATGTCAATCTGCGCTGTTGTTGCGGCGGCGGCGGCTAGCAAGGCCGGGGTAGGGTGCTCGCCTTGGAGTAGCTTGATCGCCTGGTGTGCCTGTACGGGGCCTTCGCCCACGCTTAACAATGCCAAGTTTGCCTGGGTGCAACGACCTTGTTCGTCAAGCGTTAGGGTGGCGGCTACTCCGACAATCGCGTAGTCACCGTGGCGGCGCGCGATCTCTTGGATCGACCAGCCGGTGCGCGGCGGCAAAACGGGCAGCGCAATCTCGACCAGCATTTCATCCGCAGCCAGCGCGGTTGTAAACAGACCAATATAGAAGTCGCCAGCTGCCACCCAACGGTCACCGCGCTGGCTGCATAAACGAAATTGCGCGTCCAACGCAAGCGCGACGGCTGGTAATTCGGCGGCTGGATCGGCATGGGCCAGACTCCCGCCAATCGTGCCGCGGTTGCGAATTTGCGTATGCGCAATATGGGGCATGGTGGCCTGCAACAATGGCGCATGCGTCGCAATCAGCGGGTCGCGTTCCACGGTGCGTTGGCGTGTCATGGCGCCAATCTGCAAATGGTGATCGGCCTGCGCACGTACATAAAAAAGTTCAGCAATAGGATTGAGATCAATCAGGACTGCCGGTTGCGCCAGGCGAAAATTCATAGTTGGGATCAGGCTCTGTCCGCCAGCCAGCACCTTACCATCATCCGCATATTGGGCCAATAGCGCAAGCGCTTCTTCCAGGCTATGCGGCGCGAAATAAAGAAACGGAGCTGGCTTCAAGATCAGTGCCCTTTCCAGGTTGGTTGGCGTTTTTGCATAAAGGCATCAATCCCTTCGGCGGCATCCTCGGCCAGCATGTCGCACGCCATCACTTCGCTGGCATAAGCATACGCTTCTTCCATGCCCATTTCCAGTTGTTTATAGAACATGCGCTTGCCAGAAGCGATGGCAAACGATGATTTTGCGAGAATGGCGTCGGCCAATTGCTGGACGGCGGCGTCCAACTGTTCCACCGGTACAGCCCGGTTGAGCAAGCCTTCTTGGACGGCCGTCTGCGCGTCGATAAATTCACCGGTTAGCAAAATTTCCAGGGCTTTTTTGCGCGATAAATTGCGACTGACCGGCACCGATGGCGTTGAGCAAAAGAGCCCAACGCGAATGCCGGAGGTCGCAAAAGTGGCCGTGTCGGCAGCGACCGCCAAATCACAGGCAGCAACTAATTGACAACCGGCCGCCGTCGCTAAGCCTTGAATTTTGGCAATCACCGGCTGCGGCAGATGGTTGATCGTCAACATCATGTGGCTGCATTGGTCAAAGAGCGCGCCGTGGAATGCTTTGTCGGTGTGGGCGCGCATTTCCTTCAGATCATGTCCGGCGCAGAAGGCTTTGCCCGCCGCCGCCAGCACCACAACGCGAATCGATTCATCCTGGGCAATTGCATCTAACTCGCTTTGCAAAACCGCGAGCACGGCCTGCGACAGCGCATTGAATTGTTTCGGACGATTCAACGTCAAGGTCGCAATGCCGTTGTGGTCTGCGCGTAAGACCAGCGGCTCTTCTGTTATTATTGCTGTTTGATTCGTTGTCATTTCAGCTATAGCACTCATGCTTTTCTCCCAACTAGCTTCAAAGTCATCCAACTGCACTTCAATCAGGTTTTCTCCATGATTGACATGTTCAATTGCTTCGAGCACATGTTTACGATTCGCTGGCGATTGCAGCACATAAGCAGTTTCGTCCATTCCGTTGACCACAATTTCAATCCATCTTATACTTCAATAGCTTCTTTAGAATTTCTTGAAATTGATTATCATGCTTGCCGATCCTATTAAGTGCCGATCCGAATAACCTATTCAGGGGTCGAGACCTGTCAGGAAAAGAACACCTGACAGGTCGGTCGACGGGGTTGTTTGGATCGACTCTAAAGCTGTTTCGCCTGTTCGCGCAAGAGATACTTCTGCACCTTGCCCGTCGATGTCTTGGGCAGCGCGGCAAAAATTACTTTTTTGGGCACTTTAAAACGCGCCATATTGTTACGACAAAACTCGATAATCTCAGCTTCACTAACGGGCGGTGCATCGGGCCGCAACGTGACAAAGGCACATGGCGTTTCGCCCCATTGCTGATCGGGGCGGGCGACGACGGCCGCCTCTAATACGGCGGGATGCCGATACAGGATATTCTCGACTTCGATGGTCGAGATGTTTTCGCCGCCCGAAATAATAATGTCCTTGGAGCGATCCTTGAGTTCGATGTAGCCGTCCGGGTGCATTACGCCCAAATCACCGCTGTGGAACCAGCCGTTGGCAAAAGCGTCGTTAGTCGCTTTTTCGTTTTTTAAGTAGCCCATCATTACAATATTACCGCGAAAGAAGACCTCGCCCAACGTTTCACCATCCGCCGGCACCGGCATCAGCGTCTCTGGGTCGGCCACCATAATCGCTTCTAGCATATGATAGCGCACACCTTGGCGCGCCTTCATACGCGCCCGCTCGTCCAACGTCAATTCATTCCATTCATCGTGCCATTCGCAGAGCACGGCTGGACCATAGGTTTCGGTCAAGCCGTAAACATGGGTAATGTCGAACTGATTTTGTTCCATCGCCGCCAGCACGGCCGCCGGCGGTGGTGCGGCGGCAATCATGCCTTTGACTAGATGCTGCTTCTTGGCGCGCGTTTCGGCCGGGGCATTGATTAACATACTATGCACCGTCGGCGCCCCACAATAGTGGCTGACATTTTCACTGGCGATTAGCTCATAGATCAGATTAACATCGATGCGGCGCAGACAGACATTCGTGCCCACCACCGCTGCCAGTGTCCACGGAAAGCACCAGCCATTGCAGTGAAACATGGGAAGGGTCCACAAATAGACGGGATGCTTGGGTAAGCTCCACGCCAAGACGTTGTTGACGGCATTTAAATACGCGCCACGGTGGTGGTAGACGACGCCTTTGGGGTTGCCCGTGGTGCCGGATGTATAGTTTAAGCTGATCGCCTGCCATTCATCTTGCGGCAATTGCCAGACAAAGGCTGGATCGCCGTCTGCTAAAAAGGCTTCATACGTGGTTTCACCCACCAGTTCACCGCCAACGGCCAATTCATCATCGATGTCGATCACGGTGATCGCTTGCTCGATCATCTTCAATGCCTGGCTGATGATGGGCGAGGCTTCCCGATCCGTCAACAAAATTTTCGCCTCGCTATGTTGCAACATAAAGGCAATCGTCGGCGCGTCCAGCCGCGTGTTGATGCTGTGCAGCACCGCGCCTGTCATCGGGACGCCAAAGTGCGCCTCGAACATGGCCGGCGTATTAAAACCCATGATCGCCACCGTGTCACCTTCGTCAATCCCGCGTTTGTGTAAGGCAGAGGCCAAGCGGCGGCACCTTTCATACGTTTCTGCCCAGGTGTAGCGCAAATTGCCATGCACAATCGACGTGAGCTTTGGATACACACTGGCCGCTCGCTCCAAAAATGTCAACGGGGAAAGCGGTACATAATTAGCCGGATTTTTGTCTAGACCGACGTTATACAGATTGGTGGACGCCATTAATAAACCTCTATCTCTCCTGGGGTGCAATATAGAATGATCCAGGTTATTATACTGCATCTAGTTGCGCGAACAAGTATCGAAAACGCTTCATTGGCATCAAAGCTATAAAGAAATCACATGGCAGTTTTGACGAAACGAGTGCAATTCGTATTACCCGAATCGCTCTGGCAGAATTTGGCCCAACAAGCTCAATCCCAAAATTGTTCGGTTAGCGCGTTGATTCGTGAGGCGGTGATGCAGGTCTACTTTGCTGAGCAAACACAAGTGCAAAAGGCAATACGCTCCCAGATTGTGGACGAAATTGCTGCGATGAATCTACCTGTCGCTGACTGGGAGCCAATGGAACGCGAGTCTACAAGCGATGAATGGTAATCAATGGCGTTAGTTTAAGCATAAAACAGAGATTAAGAGATTGCTTGTTCGTAATCTCCTAATCTCTCTTGCGTTGCATCTGCGCTACACGTCTAGCCAAGCCACACAGCGACAGAATGCCGCCTCGCCGCCCTTGAACTTCCACGGGAAAGCGCCCAGGGTCAGCCGTTTATTCTGTAACTCTGGCGCGCCAATCGCGCCGCCAATATTTTCCACATGCACACAGTCGTGCGGAAAGAGCGCGTTATGGGTCAATTGATAGGCCGATTCGGGAAAGAGCACGTCGATCTGATCCGCACCAAACTTCGCCTCGCACTGGGCGCGCACCTTCTGCCACTGTTCAAGCCCGCCACGCCCCAAGAAACGACCAATCGGTAAATTCATCGGGTGGTCGGTGGAAACCATGTCGACACCCCACACCTTGATCTTTTTATCGAGCAGCCATTCACAGATGCTGTAATGCGGGCCGGGATGACGCAGGATGTACTTCTCCTCGTCGGCATCTGGGCCATAATAGGCATATTTGCTCCACCCGGTGTTGATAAAGAGAATATCGCCTTCGCGCACTTCCACGCGTTTTTCGATGTCTTCTGGATAGAACATATCTAGTTCATCTAGATAGCTTAGATCGACGATCACGCCCGGCCCCCATAGCCATTCAATCGGAAGCTGATCAATCGTCTTGCCTTTGGTGACAAAGTGTTTCGGCGCATCCAAATGCGTGCCCATGTGATTAGAACTGGTGATGATCTGCGCATTGACGCCATGCTGAGATTTGCGCTTAAAGTATTTTGCCTCAAAGGGCGGATAGAACGGCCAAAACGAGGCATCGGCGTTCAGGTCTTGCGATAGGTCATAGATTTTTTGGGGCATGATTTTCTCCCTGCGATTAATTTAGAATCATTGCTGTTGTAGATTCTACGGTTCTTTTTGCACAATGAGCTGATAGATCCGAGCAAGCAAATAATATGGATACTTATTGCGTAGCGTCATTTCCAACTTTTCAAGCTGGGCAAAAAATTCTGGTTCAGTTTTAATTTCGTTATTGGCGATGTAATCACAGATGCAACGTACGCCATATTGTGTGACAAATTTGAAACCAGCGGTGGAAAGCATTTGGATTAGCTCTTCAGCCGCGAAAAGCTTATGTTCTAAACCAAAAAGATTGGCGTTTTTCGTCTTCGCCTCCACCCTGTCGAGTGCCGTTGTGATATCTAACTCACGTAACGCATGAATATACACTTCTGAATGTGGATTTATCGTGCAAAGTGATAACAACCCTTGGGGTCGCAAGCTGGCAAAGATTGAATCCAAGGCTGCCTGCGGATCTGATGTATACTGAATTACATTATGAAATAACGCTACATCAAAACTATTGGCGGGAAATATCTGCAAGAGCTCGGATACATCGCCCTGATGAAACTTTACGCGCATTTCTACCTGATGTTCTACCGCTGAGCGCTGCGCTTCGGCCAACATCTCTGTAGAAAAATCGACTAGCGTCACGTAGTGGCCTTGTTGCGCCAACAGAATTGATTCTACGCCATTGCCTCCCCCGCCATCAATAATCTGCTGTGGGGCCTGACCCAAGTGGGGACGCAAGTTCTCTTGAATGATGCTGTAGCGCAATCGGCCCCATGGTGCTTGCTGATTGTCCTTCCAAGCATCCATTCCTTGATTAAATGCTTCTACGATTGGCGATTGTTGATTATCCATTTTCCAATATCCACACTGCTCGGCGAACGTGGCTAATGCTTCATCAAAAATCTCCATCAGCGGACGCACCAATCCAGCGCCGATTTGATCGACACCGAGCGGATAGAACGTCCAAACTAGGCATCGGCGTTGAGATCTTGCGAAACGGAACTGCTTTTACCACGTTCCGATCTTATGCTTTCGGCCAGGTAAAACGAAAAGTAGTGCCTTCACCAAGCTTCGATGCCACCTGGATCGTTCCGCCATACTTATCTATAATCTTTTTGACAATCGACAGGCCGAGGCCGCTTTCTTCGATTTCGGCGTGCGACTTGCCTATCTGGAAGATGTCAAAAATGTGCGCTTGCTGGGCGGCATCAAGCCCAGGCCCGTTATCATGCACTGCAAATTCAGTAAACTTGCCTTGATCATGGGCGGTGATGTGGATCTGGCCTGCCTCTGCTTGATCGTAATGTTTGATGGCGTTGCCAATCAAATTCAGAAAGACGGTTTCCAGAGGAACGCGCGCCGTAATCAGGTTGGGCATGGCCGGGCCCCACGTAACGGTGAATATCGACTCCGGCGCTAAAATTTTCAGGACATCCTGGAGCAGCGCTGTAGTATTCACCCGTTCTACATCATACATGAGCCGCCCTACACGTGCATATACCAACAAATCTTCCACTAATCGTTCCATACGTTTGACCCGCTTTTGCAGTTTTGCCAGATATTCTTGTGCGTTGCTGGACAAAACGCCTGCCGTTTCTGTCTCGATCCAGTTCGCCAGGTTGCGAATGCCGCGCAACGGTGTTTTCAGATCATGGGCAGCGATATAGGCAAAGCGATCTAATTCTTGGTTCTTGTCTGCTAAATCCGTTGTGCGCACATGCACCCGCTGTTCCAGAGTTACCGTGAGCGCTTGCAACTGCGCGCGTTCAGCAGCCAGTGCCTTCAGCAACTGCTCACGCTCTGCCTCGATTTCTTTGCGTTTGGTAATATCGCGGGTCGAACCGACAACAAATTCCACCGTTCCATTCGCGGCCATCACGGGATTGAAGATGTATTCATAGTCGCCGTTCACACCTGTTGGACTAGTGAATAGCGTTTCGTCAACTAAACTTTCCTTCGTGTCAAAAACCTGCTGAATTTGGCATTGTAGCCGCGCCGCCAAAGCGGGTGGATAGGGCAAATCAAAGAAATTTTTGCCGATGATCTCCTGCAGCGTGAGGCCGAGCAAATTGAGCAGCGGTTGATTGGCATAAATGAAGCACCCATCATGGCCGAAGGTGTAAGCAAAATCGACGATTGAAGAAAGTGTCATGTCTAAGATGTGCCGTTGCCGTTCGATTGCGGCGTGGCTTTGGGGCAAGGTTTGTGCCGCCTGTTTGACTTCGGCCATTGTTGTGTACTCCTTTGCGGTCAAACATAACCAATGCTGGCCGTTGCATTAAGCCCAATCGGGCCATGTCATTTCTATCAGTGTGATTCTTATCAGTGATATATAGGGAGGCGTGTTCCTTTGACACCGTTTGATGCCAGTTGCGCATGAGTGCGTTGCACAGGTCGACCAGCTTTCCCATGTGCAACAACAGGTTGACCCGTGCGCTGCACCGACATGCTCACCGGAGCCACTTACTGGTACGTTGTCAAAGTAATCACAATGACTGATTCTATCACACATACCCATATTTTTCGGCAAATACCATCAATCCCTCCTCAAAAATCTCCATCGGCGGGCGCACCAATCCGGCGCCGATCTGACCAACGCCAGCATTTTTATGCGCAATCCCGGTGTTAATGCGCGGCGTGATGCCGGTTTCGACCACCTTGCGCAAGTCAATGCCAGTGGGCGTGCCACGGAAATCGAGCGCTGGAATTGTAAATGTCTTGTGTTCGGTAAATGTGATCTCGTACATCTCCATCGTGG
>JBBREZ010000195.1:0-11650 GCA_038225095.1 Caldilineales bacterium | reverse complement strand
ACCTAGTTTGATGTGAGCACGTATCAGTTGTGGCACACCGAGCGCTTGGAAGTGATGCCGGGTCTCACCGGTTTGTGGCAGCTCAGTGGCCGCAGCGATTTGTATTTCGACGACCTCCTGCATTTGGATATCGAATATATCGAACGCCAAAGTTTGGGGTTGGATATTCAGATTTTGATTCGTACCGTCACTGTCGTTTTTACCCAAGAGGGAGCCTATTGATTCTAGCATAATTCTGCACGATGATTTTTAACAAAAAATGAACAATTTGTAAATGTTAGTTTCTAGATTTGTAAAGATTTGGGACAGACAGAGGTTTGCATCATGACACGGCTTTATTATTTAGTAATTCCACTTGTCCTATGGTTTTTCTTAATCAATAACATCGAACGCTTTGCGCAACAACCATTGAATTTTGCACCTTTCTTCTATAGCGTCATTGCGCTGTATACCATTCTAATTGTTCTGCTGCCCCAACTTCATCGTCTGTCATTAAAATTCTTGTTGGTTGGCGCGCTACTACCCTACGTGGCATTAGAATATTTTTTTATTAATGGGAATAGCGCGCAATTCTTGCCGATAGCGATTACCGAAATTAGTGCGGTTGCGCTAACGGTTGTCTTAAGTACATTGACCGGCCGACGGTTGGAAGAATTACAGGAAACCTTGACAAGCCTAATGGTAGGCCAGGTGAGCAGAGCTGTGGAATCTTTTGGCACTGGGCAAGGTCTACTGTATCGAGAAATTAGACGCGCCCGTCGTCATCAACGACCTTTAGCCCTTTTAGCGATTACGGCTGCGGATGATTTCTTAAAAGTATCGTTGGATCAATGCATCTGCAAAGCGCCCTTGAACCGTTTTGTGGAGGATGTCAAACACGAAATTGTCAAGAAATATGTCCTTGTTCATGTGTCCAATTTGCTGATCGAAGAATTGGGCGATTCGGCGATTATTACCCAACGGGATGAGCATTTTGTGACCCTTTTGCCGGAAATGTCGCGTGAAGACGTTGTGAAAATCGTCAAAAATCTTGAAACAGTTGCCGAAGAAAAATTAGGACTCAGGCTTAAGATCGGCGTATCAACTTTCCCGGACGAAGAGGTCACCTTCGAAACGCTATTGCAGCGGGCGGAAACCGACATGGCGAATGCTAAACCGGTCAACGATACCCCCTCTAATAGAGGCCAAAATGGTAAAGGTAAAGTAGAATTCGTAGCAGCCGGTGCTAAAAATATTCTACCTGCCTGATGGTCACCTGGCTAGCAGGAATGAATAGCAGATTGAGTGCTTTGTATCCATAATATTATCCTTCCGACCGCTAAACTCATGTCTGTTGGCCATTAACTAACATTGAGTCATGACGGACAAGCTACAGGAAAGTAGGCTAAAACAATTGGTGAAACAATATATTAATATAATTTTTCGGTGGGCCTGGCTATTAGTGCTAGCCACTTTATTAACGACTGGTGTTGCCTACGCCGTTAGCAAGGGTAAGCCAACCATGTATGAGGCTTCGGCCCGCTTGATTATTGGCCCTGGTATTGACGGCATTAACCCTGGTCTGAATGATCTGCGCACGGGTGGCCAGTTGATGCAAACCTATGCCGAATTGATCGCTACGCAACCTGTTTTGCAAAAGGTCATTAGCGAACTCAAGCTGAACGTCGACCCGGACACCCTCAAATTAGCCGTGAATGTTAAGACGGATGACGCGACGCAATTATTGACGATTCGCGTGCAGGATAATGACTCGGCAAAAGCGGTTAAAATTACCGATGCACTGGCAAACGCCTTAGTGGGGATGAGTCCTTCGGGTGGGGATAGCGCGGGGAACCAGATCCGCTTGAAGATCGGTGAACAGATCAAGAAAATGGATCAAAACTCCGGTGATATTGAGGCCAAGATTAAAAAGTATGAGGCCCAGTTGCAGACTTCGCTTACGACCCCGACCGATGTTGAGACGCGCCGAATTATCCAAGACCAGCTTGCCCAGCAACGGACTAATTTGTCTGACACGCAGCGCACGCTGGCCGCTTTATTTACCACTTATCAAGGCAGCGCAACGAATCAGGTTAAGATTATTGAAATGCCACCTTTAGCGCTACCGGTTGATTCAAATCTTCATCTCAAACTATTGGTGGCAGCGCTGGCTGGCTTGATTCTGGCTTCCACCATTGTTTTTGCCTTTGAATATTTTAACGATACAATCCGCACGACTGAAGACTTGGCCTCTGTAACCGACATCCCGCTCTTGGGGACCATTGCTAAACATAAGCCCCTCCGTGGCAAGGTGCGCGAGCGGCTCGTTGTGCAGGCCTTGTCTGAATCTAGGGCAGCAGAAAATTATCGGATGTTGGGTAGCAAGCTTTTGCTTTCAAGATACCAGGCCGAACAGAACGGTCAGCGGGGCGTGGGCGAAAGCAATGTTGCCGCCCTTGCCGAGCAATTGACGACCAATGCTACCCGTCCACTCCACTCGGTTGTGCTTAGTAGCACCCAAGTAAGTGAAGATACCAGCGAAATCATCGCCAATCTGGCTGTGATCCTGGCGCAAACGGGGCATCGAGTTATTTTGGTCGATGCCTATTTACATCGCCCAACCATTAGCCAACAATTTGGCATTGTTGATGACGAAGGCTTGACCAGCGTCCTGGCTGGCTGGTCTAAGACGCCAAAGCTGATCCCGGTTGACTGGACGCCTAACTTATCCATTCTGCCCAGTGGTCCGATTCCGCCCAACCCATTTGATCTGCTCGTTTCAGCCCGCATGGCAAACTTGATCAAGGAATTGGAGAGCCAAGCTGATATTGTCCTAATTGCGGCTTCACCCCTACTCTCCTTCGCAGACAGTCTGATTCTAGCTTCACGCGCCGACGGGGTAATCATTCTGCTGCGCAGCGCCAGAGCAAGCCGCGATACCGTGCGTGAAATTGTTAAAAGTTTACGCTCGCTTAATGCGCATATTCTTGGCACGATCTTTGATTATAACCCGCCGGCGCGTTTGCCGGCCTCTGCGCAACGCCCGGTTAAAGCAAATTTTGCCCTAATGAATATGCAACCGGCCAAAACCCCGATTGGTTTTTTGAAATCGGCCAAATCATAGAAAAATTAACTTTTTTACGCCTGGTTTGCTGTTGTAAAGGGATTGTTCATGCACGAGCTATTGCTTGCGGTCTTTAAAAACCTGGAACAAGAGAACATTCAATACTGCTTGATGCGTGATGCGGAGCGGCTTGAAGAATTTACCAATGGCGGCGAGATTGATCTCCTGGTCCAGCCCAATCAACTTTCCCTTTTACGCCGCTTGTTGGCCCGGCTTGGTTTTGTCAGCTTGCCCAGTTGGGGACATGCCCCCCACTATGCGTTCATTGCTTACAGCCAAGCGACTGATAGTTGGCTCAAGCTTGACTTTACCACCGCAATTGCCTACGGTTGGCCGATTCCAGTTTTACATACGGATTTAGCAACCGTTTGCCTGGCCACTCGGCGTCGTTGTGGCCTTACTTTTACGCTGGCACCGGAATGCGAATTAGTGACCTTGCTGCTGCATTGCGTGCTTGATAAACGGCGCTTTGCCCCAACACGCGCCCAACGTCTCCAAGCGCTACGCCATCAAATGACGGATGAGCCTACACTTGAGGCATGGTTGGTCACCTACTGGTCGTCGGTGATGACTTGGCTACAACTGGCTGCGTTGATCGATACGGGGAACTGGACTGCATTGCTGGCAGAGCGCAAGCGCGTTAAGCAGACTTTGTTTAGCCGCGATCGCCTTGGCACGGTGGGCCGCTATGCGCGGGATCGGGTATTGCGCAAACTAAATGTGTGGATCAACGCCAGGCGGCCACCTTCACTTACGGTCGCGCTGCTGGCGCCTGACGGTGGCGGCAAATCGACCTTAGTCACTGGGCTTCAGGAATCATTTTATTTTCCAGTGCAGTCGATCTATATGGGGCTCTATCAAAAGGGCAACCGTAGTTTGAGCCGCCTGAATGTGCCTGGCCTGGGTTTCGTCGCCCGCTTGTTCACCCAG
This sequence comes from Caldilineales bacterium, assembly GCA_038225095.1. Classification (GTDB taxonomy): domain Bacteria; phylum Chloroflexota; class Anaerolineae; order Caldilineales; family Caldilineaceae; genus JAPLGZ01. The sequence continues at coordinate 7,617 of JBBREZ010000195.1, read as the reverse complement.
TGGTTGCGCTATCTCACCGCGCGTTATCATCAGGCGCGTCGACGATTAGTCATTTTTGATCGTTACACGTATGATTCGCTTTTGCCGGCACGCCAGCGGCTTAGCTGGCTGAAGCGTGGGCGGCGCTGGCTGCTGGCTCATGCTTGTCCGGCGCCTGATTTGGTTATTATGTTGGATGTACCCGGTGAAATGTTGTATGCTCGCAAAGGTGAGCACAGTGCCGAGTTGCTTGAGCAACAACGGCAGAATTATTTGAAATTAAAGCCCTATTTTCCGCAGATGGTTGTCGTCAACGCTACGCAAGAGGCCGATGCGGTACGCCGCGAAGTCATCACCCTCATTTGGCGTGGTTATCTAAGCCGTCAAGCTGGATTACACGCCATAAGCGCCGCTAAGGCCCAACCCCAAGCTACAATGGTATCATAAACACTATGACGAAAAGACAACAATTCTTAACAAAATTATATTGGATACACCTGATCATCCCGCTTGCCATGCTTGTGACGCTGGGCGCGCAGCGGCCAGCGTACGCCCAACAAGCAGCGGCCCAGGCGACCCCTGTCCAACCAAAACCGCTCAATTGGACTGAGCCGCCAACCCCGCGTGTTCAATTGGCCGCCAGTGCAATGGCGGCCAATGACATGATTATCTATACGATTTATCCGCTCAACACCACCGGGCAGCCGGTTTGGGATTTGCGGATTAGCGTACCGCTGCCAGAGGGCGCAACTTTTCTATCGGCGTGGGGCTCGCCTAGCTTCATCAGTAGTTTTGATGGCCGCACCGTTTCTTTTTCCGCTTTAGAATTGCCTGATCAAAACCAGGCGGTCGCCTTGCACTTCCAGGTTTCTGCGGCACATATGACAAAGCCGACCGCCGTTACCCAGGCTTCGGCTAGCTGGCAGTATGTGAAAACGAACTTAGGCCAGAGCACATTTGCGCAAGAATCAACCAAAAGTGGCGACATTACGGTTCAACCCCATGTTGTCGAACAGGTTATATCGGATAGAACCGGTGATGTGCCCTTTGGAAACTACGATTTGACGAGTATTAGCCTGGCCCAAGAGGAGGCGATTCTCAAAATCATTTTCAACACAGCCGGCAACCTGGGTGCCTCGACCGAACCCTTGGAATACTATTTATATATCGATGACGACTGCAATGTAAACACGGGTCGGCAAAAAAATGGGTTTGGGGCTGAGTATCGTGTGCGCTTTCGCTATACCAAAGGGCTTGCCGATATTGCCCGCTGGGAAGAAACCACCTTATTGACGACCACCGTTGCCACTACGAATACAGTGCCAGTTACGAATACGGCTGCGGTTACCGATACCAGTAATATTTCGGATACAAGCGGCGTAAAAGGTGGAAACTGGCATAATATTGGTTCACTCAGCGTGAGCAGCCCGGCCAACGGGCGGACGATAACGGTGTGGGTGCCGCATAGCGTGCTGGAGAATGGCAACCAATTCTGTTGGTATGCAGAAGGCCAGAATAGAACCGATGCCTTTACCCCAAAGCCACCGATAGACGGGGTGCCGGATGGGAATGGGAACTTACCGTTGATCCAATATAACGCAGCGGTGACGGCTACCACGATTTTGCTCAATCAGCCGCTGACAGATACGGCTAGCGCTGCGAAGAATGCTTCCATCCAAATTCCACTTGTGCTTACCCCCACCGTGCCTTTGACCACAGGGGTGAATGGCAAGTTAGCGATTTCGCTAAAAAATAGTGCGGGTGGCTATGATGTGCATGTCTTCCATCTGCCGGATGGTCAGGAAGTGGCCAAAATTGCCAACGCCAGCCAACCCAGTTTGAGTGCTGACGGTAAAAATTTGTTGAGTTTGCATAAAGCTGCGCCCGCCGCTGGGGTCTACGAGTACACGTTGGCGAGTAAGAATGAAGTCCAACTGAGCGGGGTGATTTCCGGCTCTTACCCATTTTACGCGCCGAGTGGCAAAGCGTTGGTCTACGCCAAGGCGGCGGGTACTTCAAGCGCTGACTCATCATCCGCTTTTGTGCAGTGCGATTTGGCGGCGTTACGCCAGCATACAGCACCACAATGTCAGACAACGCTCGACTTTAGCGCCTTGGCGGCCAGCGGTCAAATTAGCGATATTACAGGCTCGGGTCCCATCTGGGCCGCGAACAACCTGATTGCCTATCAAGGCTGTGTCGATTCGGCTGGCGCAAACCGTTGTGGCATCTTTCTCGGCGGCGCTTTGGCAGCGCACACTGCGGCGAATGAGCCCTTCCTGCGCCAACTAACCAACAATCAAGCGGATATCCCAACCGATAGTAAAGGGAATTTGCTTGCCTTTATGACGCAGGGTGCCACCGGCTGGGAGGCCTATGTGATGCGGTTGGACGGCGCCTGGGTCAAGAATGTTTCGAATAACCCCGACGCGCAAGACGGTCTGCCGACGCTTGCTCCCGATGGTAAATGGGTGGCCTTTCTCTCAAATCGCGATGGCAACTGGGCGGTTTGGGTGGCTCCGATAGGCGATGGTCCGGTGCGCAAAGTATTTGATCTGCCCACGGGCGCACCCTGGGATACCGGTACAAAAACCTGGACGGATCAGCGCATCACCTGGGCGCCGTAATTGGCGTATGCTCGAGGGTCAAAGCTAGACAGGGATTGTAGGTTATGAAAATTTCTTTTACACAGTATATGCCATCTGGCTATAAGTTGGCGCTGTTACTAGGCGTTTTACTCAGTGCGACTGTTGTGCTGGGTTATCTGGCCGCACAGTCACCCGTTCTGGCCCTGGCTGGCGTAGCATTAATCCCTCTGATCCTGGCTATCGTGCTTGTCCAAGATGCGCCGACGTTAATCGTCATAGGACTGCTCTACAGCAATGCTGCGAGTATTGCTGTAGAGTTTCATCATCTGCCGTACATGCTTGGCGCTGCAGTGCCAGGGCTTATGATCATTCCATTGGCTAGCTATCTGGTCGTTTATCGCCAGAAATTCGTCATGACATCGGCCTTAATCCCGATCATTCTTTTTAATCTGCTTCAAGTATTCAGCATTCTGTTTACGAAAGATGTCAACCTGGCGGTCCAAAACTGGATTGGATACTTAGCCGAAGGTCTGCTGCTGTATTTCATGATCACCAATACTGTGCGGTCGTTGGTAACGCTGCAAAGGGTGATTTGGGTGCTTTTAATTGCCTGTGGTTTGATTGGCGGGTTATGTTTTTATCAGTTGCTCACCGCAACGTACAAGAATAATTATTGGGGTTTTGCACAGGTGAGCAACGCCGCATTCGGCACTGGCGCAACGACCCTGTATGGCGAAGTTCTACAACCGCGCCTGGCCGGTTCGATCGGTGAAAATAATCGCTTTGCCCAAACGATGCTCATGATGGTGCCGCTGGGTCTGTTTCTGCTTGGAGGCGTGCGCTCCTATTTTTTGCGGGCCTTGATCGTTATTTTTACCGTCGGCGTTGTGCTGGGCGTTGCGGTCACTTTCTCGCGCGGCGCGGCGCTTGCCTTTGTGTTTATGCTCGCCATTATGGTTTTTATGCGTTATATCAAAGTTTCGCAATTGGCGCTGGTATTGCTGGGGCTTACCTTGTTCTTTGTGGCTATGCCTCAATATAGTGTCCGTATTCTCAAATTCCAGGCAGTGATCGATGCGGCGACGAGTCAAGATAACGCTGCCCCAGCGTCGAAAGTAGATAGTTCGCTCCAAGGCCGTGCGAACGAGCTAGTAACCGCGCTGCTGGTCTTTAGCGATTACCCTCTGTTTGGGGTGGGGCCGCATATGTTTCCCGCCTATTACCTTGACTATTCTAAAGAGGCCGGCTTTAAGTCGCGCAATGCCAACCGTGAGGCGCACAATCTCTACGCCGGTATTGCCGCTGATAACGGGCTGATTGGTCTGATTTGTTTTCTGGCGATCTTTGGCATTACCTTGCGCGATCTCGTGTTAGAGCGAAAACGTTGGCTGCACAGCAACCCAAAACTTGCGTTTATGCTCACCGGTTTTATTCTGGCCCTGATCACCTATCTAGTCACCGGCATTGGCGCCCATTTCAGCTATATCCGCTTTTTTTGGATTATCATGGCCCTGGCCAATTCGAGCATTTATATTGCTCAAAAGGAAGCAAAGGCCAGTGAAGAGCGCCTGAAGCAGGGCGTCAATCTGGCCCATGAGCCTAGTTTTGCCTTGGCGGTATCTTCAACAGCTTAAAACCCCGCAACTGGTGTTCTTCTCGGCATTAGGGTGGGAAGTCGATTGCCAACTAACCAAGCGTTCCTGCCCGATCAATAAATTAAAATAGTTGAATGGTTTTCCTGGTGCGGCCTTGCCATAAAATAAGCAAGCTGTATCTGAGCAGCATCAACTTGGCGAGTAATTTAAGATAAGGATGAACAAAGTTTTATGGATTCTCCAGTAGTGACAACTGTTTCTGAGGCAGCGCCGAGTAAAAAGAATGCAACGCAACGCCAGATTCGCGGTTCCAGCCTGCTATTGGTTGGTCGCTTCGTTGCCCGTGCCGTGAACTTTGCCATCTACATTTTAACTGTACGTTACCTGTCGAAAACCGACTATGGGGCATTTAGTTATGCCCTTTCCATCGTGCAACTTGGCGAGAGCATCTCCACCTTTGGTCTAGATCGCGCCATCACCCGCTTTATACCGATTTACCACGAAAAGAAAGAGTATGACAAGTTGTTCGGCACGCTGATCCTGGTGATAGGAACAATTGTATCGCTAGGTGTCGCTTTTGTGCTCTTCTTTCAGATTTTCCACAGTTGGATCGATCAAGCGATCATCAAGGATCAACAAGTTGTGGCGCTCTTGTTAATTCTCGTCTACCTCGCCCCCATTCAATCGATTGATAATTTGCTCATCGGTATGTTTGCGGTCTTTGCTAAGCCACGCGCCATCTTTTTTCGCAAAAACATATTAGCGCCTGGCCTCCAATTGGCGGTTGTCTTAACCCTCGTCCTGGGGCATAGCAGCGTTTTCTTTTTGGCGGGCGGCTATCTATCCGCTACTTTGATCGGCATGGTCCTCTATATTGGCTTGGTCTATCGCCTGCTAAAAGATCAGGACTTGTTGCGCCACTTTAATTTACACGCAATCAACATGCCCTGGCGCGAAATATTTGCCTTTACGATCCCGTTGCTGACTTCTGATCTAGTCTATATTGTAATGAATTCAATGGATGCTGTCGTGCTAGAACGCTTCCGCAATATTGCGGAAGTGGGGGCCCTGCGCTCCGTACAGCCAACGGCGGCCATGAATCAGGTGGTAATGGCTAGTTTTGGCACCCTCTTTACCCCCTTGGCGGCGCGTATGTTTAGCCGCAATGATCGAGAGGGCATTAATCATTTATACTGGCAAACTGCGGCGTGGATCGCGGTCTTTTCTTACCCGATTTTTATTCTGACGTTCTCGCTGGCCAGACCGATTACAGTTAGTCTCTTAGGCGCCCGTTACGAACAGTCCACGATCATTTTGGCGGTGCTCTCGCTTGGCTATTACTTCGATGCGGCCCTGGGTTTCAATGGGTTGACCCTCAAAGTCTATGGCAAACTACGCTATATTGCGATCCTCAATGTTGTGACTTTGTTAATTAACCTGGGCTTGATCTTGATTCTGATCCCCCGCTATGGCGCCTTGGGCGCCGCCATTGGTACATCAATTACGCTGATCATTCATAATATTTTGAAACAGTGGGGGCTGCGACTTGGCACGGGGATCAATATCTTTGATTGGCACTACTTCCGCATCTATCTGTCGATTGCCGTCAGCGCGCTCGCCTTGCTGGCGATCGAATGGCTGACTGCTGCGCCCATCTACGTCAGCGTCGCCCTGGCTGCGCTGACATCGATCATCATCTTCCGCCTCAATCGGGACTTGCTGGATGTCGGTACAACCTTTCCGGAGTTACTGCGCATCCCCTTTATGAAGAGGATTTTGGGTGCTAACTAATCAACTGATGAATTGCGGCGGACGCCAAGAAAGCTTGCGCTATGCGCTTGGCGTCCGCCGCAATTTCGCCGTAAAAGCATAAGCCACTGTGCTTCATTTTAAATACTCAGGTTACGCAGAACCCATGTAGTAGGCTGGGTCAGCCGCAGCAAGATCATGGGTTCTGCGTAACCTGAGTTGAATATTTACAATAGATTATCTACAGGAGTTTACTATGCCAAAAGATGCATTAATTACCAAATTTCAGGCGCGTAACGCCCATATCGCTGTGATTGGTTTAGGTTATGTAGGCTTACCATTAGCCATCAATTTCGCCCAGGCTGGTTATCGAGTTACCGGTATTGATCTAGATCCGCGCAAAATTGACGCAATTAATCGGGGTGAATCCTATATTGAAGATATTCCATCTGCTGTCGTGCAGGCGCTGGCGACGGCCCAGGTGGCTTATGCGAGTGTAACGGCGGACAACCAAGCCCAGCACATAGATCGGCGTCCAGCGCTTGATCAAATTGCCCGCGTTGTGCCTCAGCTTTCCGCTACAACCGACTTTTCAATTTTGGCCGACTGTGATGCTGTCTCCATTTGTGTGCCCACGCCTCTAAACAAAACCGGCGATCCAGACATTTCTTACATTGTCGCGGCCACGGAACAAATCGCCCGCTATTTACATTCGGGAATGGTCGTGGTGCTAGAATCGACCACCTATCCAGGCACGACGACCGAAGTGTTGTTGCCGCGGTTAGAAGACAACCGTCAAAACTTGCGCGTTGGTGAAGATTTCTTCCTCGCCTTTTCGCCTGAACGGGTCGATCCTGGCCGCACCGACTGGATGACGCGCAACACGCCCAAGGTGATTGGTGGCGTAACGACGGCCTGCCTGGAAGTGGCGCGAGCCTATTACGGTCAGGCGATTGAGACGTTGGTGCCGGTCTCGTCGCCCGATGTGGCGGAACTGGTCAAATTGTTGGAAAACACCTTCCGCTCGGTCAACATCGGCTTGGCCAACGAATTATTGCTCATGTGTGACAAACTGGGTTTAGACGCTTGGGAAGTGATCGAAGCGGCGGCCACCAAACCGTTTGGCTTTATGAAATTTACGCCAGGTCCAGGTCTAGGCGGCCACTGCATTCCAATTGACCCGCACTATCTCTCCTGGAAGTTGCGCACTTTGAAATACACTGCGCGCTTCATTGAACTCGCCAGTGAGATCAACACCGAGATGCCACGCTACTGGGTGCAAAAGGTGCAGGATGTGCTCAACGACGCCGGCAAGGCTGTAAAGAATAGTCACATTCTCGTGCTCGGCGTGGCCTATAAGAAAAATGTGAGCGACATGCGCGAGTCGCCGGCGCTGGACATCATTCATCTACTTGAAGAAAAAGGCGCCCACGTTGCCTACCACGATCCACACATCCCAGCCTTCCAGCATGAAGGCATGGAGATGGTGGGCGTACAAGACTTGGATACCGCCCTCAAAATGGCTGACTGCGTCGTCATCGCCACCGATCATTCCATTTACAAGTGGGCAGATATTGTCGATAAGGCCGCACTGGTAGTGGATACGCGACATGTGGTGAAGCCAAAGGCCAAGCTGTAAGAAGGGCGGTAGGCAACGCGTCTGTTCTAGACCTTCGGCGCTTCTGCCTACCGGAAGTTGATTCGAA
>JBBREZ010000194.1:0-11658 GCA_038225095.1 Caldilineales bacterium | reverse complement strand
ATTGCCAGCATGATTATGCGCACCGATGCCCAGCAAGGGACCTTGCTCAACATTATTGTAGGCATCGTTGGCGCTTTCCTGGCCGGAATGTTCCTCAGCCCGCTGTTTGGCGTCAGTACCATCAATCAGAACAATTTCAGCATTGCTTCGTTGCTTGTCTCTTTACTCGGCGCGGTGATCCTGCTCGCCATTGTCAATTTGTTTCGGCGTGGCTCAGTCCGTTAGTGGAGCTTGGGTCTGAGCGTGACTATGTTCGGACCAAGTTACTGCTTTGCAGGAGTCGCATTCCCTGCATTCGCCACCGTTTTTTGCTGAGGAAAGTTTGTCAACCGTCCAGAACATCTTAGTGATGACCTAGGAGTACATGATGATTCGCATCTTAATTGTCGACGAAACCCGTCTGATCGCTGATTTAAAGGCGGCTGCTCTGCGTACCGAACCGGATATTGAAGTAGTCGGTTGCGTTTGCACGGTCGAAGAAGCGTCGAAGCTAGGCCAAAACGGTGCTGATGTCATTTTGGCGAGTGTCACTTTGCCGCAAGAAGGCGCAGTACGGCTGATCCAGACGATGCAGAAAAGTAGCCCTATGGCTAAGGTACTGCTAACAGGACTGGTTGAAGCAAAAACCGTTATTTTGAGCTATCTCGAATATGGTGCGGCGGGATATGTCCTGATGGGAGATTCCTGGACCGAACTGTTACAGAAGATTCGGGCGACAGCACAGGGTGAATGCTTAATTTCTTCTAAGATAGCAGCGGCTTTAGTTGCGCGTCTCTGCGAATTCAAAAAAATCATGGGTCAATTGAATAGCGGGCGTGAGGCCGACCCCACTACACTGTATGCCAGCTTAACCGAGCGCGAAGGCGAAATTCTTGCCCTGATTGAGCAAGGATATACAAATCTACAGATTGGTGCAGAGCTGTGCATTGAGTTGGGCACTGTGAAAAATCATGTGCACAACTTGCTCGACAAGTTGGGCGTACCATCACGCAGCCAAGCTGCCCTTGTTGCGCGGCAAGCCTTCGCCACGCGTACTGCGCAAGCTGCCGACCAATCCGAGCATGCTCTCCTAGCATCATCACATAACCGCCCTGCGTTGCGGCATGACAAGTTGGCGATGGAGCCATATCGCCAACTTCCTAGACAAGTCTAGCAAACAACCTGTGCGCCTGATGCCTGATTGGTGTTGGGCGCACAGTACCTACTTAATAGCCTTATGTTCTCTCTATTAGGAATGACAATTAAATAACTCGTACATTTCAGAGAATGGAGATTGGAGAGAAAATTTCTACTCTCTTCTGTCCACGTTATTGAATCGCTAATCCTTAGCTGATTACTAGGCTTAGTTATAACAAGAGCCCCATCGCAACTTTGCGATGGGGCTCTTGTTATAACTGGTTCAATGGGGCGGCCAACGCCGGCAGCTCCTCATTGCTTTTAAAGCAGATCTCGTGCGGACTGGCTCATCATTTCCTTTACATCTGGATAATTTTTCGAATGGCAACGGCTGTATCCTGAAAAGAGGCAAGGTCGGGCGGCACCTCGCTGATCATAGGGCCATCGTAGCCGATTACCCGCAATTCTCGATTCATGGCGGCATAGTCTACCTCGCCCTCTAAGAGCGCGGTCCACTTACCATTCAAAGCACGGCCGCGCCAATCTTTCAAGTGCACCATTTTAATATGTTTGCCGACAATGCGCACCCAGTGGTGCGGATATTGAAAGACCGCCATATTGCCGGGATCGAAATAGAAACCAATGGAGGGGCTGCCCACTTCATCTAGAAAATGTTTCATTTCCAGTGGGCTGAAAAGGAAACCGTTCCAAACAAATTCCACCGCCAGCGTGACCTGCAACTGCTCGGCGGTTTCGGCGATCTGTTTTAATGCCTGCACAGCGTTGCGGTAAGCGTCATCATAATAGAGGTCAGGGCGCAGGGAGCCCAACGTGTGGAGCGTACAGCCGATCCCCATTGCTGCCGCCACACGCAGGCCAATTTCAGTTTCCTGAATGCTAATTTGCTGGCGCGGCCCTGAATCTAGCAGATTACCAGTGCAATGACTGTGCGTCATAGAGACCAGCGCTAACTGATGTGCGGCCGCATCGGCGACGATCTCCGCTAGTTGATCAGGTTGGCTTGCTGGGGTCAATTCACCCTGCTGTCGCATACATAATTCCACCACTTCGTAGCCAGCCGCGGCTGATTGTTGAAAGAAATCAGCCAGCGGCATGTCGCCAGCAATCAATTGACTGATACCTACTTGCATCATAATTAACCTCCTTGAGGCTGGAGTTCTGTCTGAGCGATTGGAAGATTGAGAGCTTATAGAGCCATCAATTTAAATCCATGCAATGGTGGAGAGAGCATCCTCAGATGCGGCTTGGGCCTAGATCACAGCCGCATCTGAGGATGCTCCCTCCACAGCCTGATTGTATGATGTTTATCTTTATCTGTTTCACTTAGGCCATTCCAAATCAATCAGGATACGGGCTAGACCTATCGCGCCCAGAGGGCACCCGCTTGACAGGACGTTCGGCGGTCTTCGGCAAGCGTTCGACTGAGCGTTCGACTGAGCGCTCACGCCGAAGTCTCACGCCGAAGTCTAAGAGACGGTCTGAAAAGAATTCGTAGGTGCGGTTACAAACCGCACAATCAGGGGATGACCGAGAACGTGCGGTTACAAACCGCACCTACAAAGTCCCTGATCCACCCTTTTCAGACCGTTTCTCAGACCCCGACCGGGCCGTGAGCGTTCGACGACTCGACTGAGCTCGCCGAAGTCTGAGCGCACGCCGAAGTCTTGTCGAACGGCAGTCGAGTCGTGGGGTCCTTTCCTCCTGTCAAGTCTCGATCCCCGGATCATTATTTATTGCTTGGATTGGCCTTATTAGGAGATTATCACCTATCTAATCTCAGCTCCCCTTACCAAGCAATGGGCAAAGCTGTCCCCTCTGCTGCGGCTTTGAGAACAGTCTCAGCAACGGCAATGGCCTTGATCGCTTGGGTGCCAGGTGACTCGCAGGTGGCTTCGCCCCGAATGCAGGCTAGAAAGTGCGCCGCTTGGTTCATATACATGTCAGGTTGGGCTGGCGATTTAATCAGCGATTGCTGACCCTCGCGATCGGTAAAGCTGCAATATTGATAGCGCCCTTTTTCGTCGTCCGGCACGGTCAAGCCGCTGGCACCAAACTGGATAAAGCCCTGGGGACCGATGATATCATGTAAAGTGGTACCTTTGGCCGACCAACTCCAGGAGAGCAAGAGTTGATGGCCTGCCTTGTAACGGATAATGACGGAACCGGTGTCGATGGCGCTGACGGCGGGATCTAGTTTGATTGCGCTGGCGAGCACAGTTTCGGGTTCGCCAAAGATCCAATTGGCGAAATCATAGTTGTGGACGGCGCCATCAATCAGTGGTCCACCACCCATTTCCTTATCCATAAACCAGATACCAGGCGAGTAACCCGCCCGCACATCGCGCCACAGCACGGGTGTACCAAGTTTGCCCGCGATCACAAATTCGCCCCAGGACTTCCAATATGCATCAAACCGACGGCAATGGGCGACCATCAACAAGGTATTATTTTTTTCGGCATCCTCGATCAATTGATGGCACTGGGCCACCGTGCGCGCCATTGGCTTTTCCAACAAGACCGGGATGCGTGCAGCCAACATGGTCGAAGCCACCGGCTGGTGAAAGTTGGTGGGCACTGCAATGACGACCGCATCGACCTTCCCTTGTGCCAACAGCGCTTCCGGTGAATCATAGACTTGGGCGTCGGGAAAAGTCTGGGCAAACCGCGCGCGCATTTCTGGGGACGGATCCACGCCTGCGGTCACCTGGCAGCCGTCAACCTGAGCAAAAGACTTGGCCTGGTGTAACCCCATGCCCCCAAGCCCGATAAAACCAACTCGTATCATTCTAGCATTCCTTTCATCATAAGCTATGGCTAGCACTGCGTCAGCGAAAGCCGAATCGCTTAAACGTAGATCATCAAAAATTTAATGTAACGATTCAGGCGTAGCGATGCGCAGGTAGACAGGTAGACGCCTATCAGTAGATGGGACGTAAACACGGATACAGGGCATACTCCCTGTTTACCTGTTTACCTATCTACACAGAGGCTGAACAGGTACAATTTAATTATACAGGAAGAACGTGCTGGTCTACTACTTCCAATCGCCATCCGACGGCCAGATATTGGCGCTGCCCCGAGTGGCGCCTTGGATGCCCTCCGCGCGCCAATCCTTTACGGTATCGCGCCATTTGATGAAGTGAGGAGCCTCTCGGTGCGCGTCAAAGGCCGCCTCGTCCTGATAAACTTCGTAGAGCCAAATCCGATCGGAATCTCCTGCATCCTGAACGACATCAAAGCGCAAACAGCCGGGTTCGTTATGCAGCGAGCCCTTGGCATCGTCCAGCATCGCTTCGATAAATTCTTGCTTGTGGCCCTCTTTGATTTGGATGGGCGCAATGATAATGTACATGTTTTCTCCTGATGACGAAATAAGACTATGTTTGGTTTGGATTGCCCCGATAGAGGCGGCTGGCTGCGGCCAAGCGTTCCAAGGCGGGCAGGCCATAGGGTGTAGGATTCAGGATCAGATGGGCGGCGCCGGCCTGCTCATAGGCATGAAACGCCTCCGCTAATTCCTCAGCAGAGCCAGCGAGGGGTTCGCGGGCCATGGATTGAGTTTCACCCAGATCGGGAAAGGCAACCTGGACGCCGACCGTCACCGCCAGGGTAGCCGGGTCGCGGCCCACAGCGGTGCAGGCGGCACGGATGCGCGTAAGTCGCTCGGGCAGTTCTTGGGGCCCGCCGAGCCACGCCGTGTTCCACTGGTCGGCATAACGGGCCACCAGGCGTAACATGCGCGGCTTGCTGGCACCGATCAACAGGGGAATGCCATTCGGGCGCAGCCCCAAAGGTGTGATCACACAGTCGCGGACCTGATAGTGGGTTCCGGCAAAATCGACGCGCTCACCTTGGAGCAGCGGCTTCATAATCTGCAAAGCTTCCTCAAATCGATCCACGCGCTGCGCAAAGTTATAGCCGAACGCATCGAATTCGGGTTGATGCCAGCCCGCACCCAGCCCCAGGATCACGCGTCCGTCGCTGACCTCGTCGAGGGTATGGGCCATTTTAGCCAACAGCGCTGGGTTACGGAAGGGGTTGCACAAGACCAGCGTGCCCAGTTCAACCCGTTTCGTGACCGCAGCCAGCGCGGAGAGCAGCGTCCAGCACTCCCAGATCCCAATCGTAGTTTCAGGCGTATAGCGAAAGAGCAGGTGATCGAAAAGCCAGATCGAGTCAAAGCCACTCTGCTCAGCCATCTGGGCTACGTTGCGCATTTCCGTATAACGTGGGGTAATGCCCGCTGTCGGATTCTGCATGAGGTTGATTACAACACCAATTTTCATAATCTTTATTCCTTACAGGGGCGATTTGAACTTTTGGACAAGCTGACTTGCGTAACAACAGGCGACATTTGCTGATACGGGCTCTGGCAGCCGTTTAGATTGTGGCGCGCGCAGGCAGTTCTGGAACATATTGATAAGCCGGGTCCGTTTTCTGTTGCCGCAAAATCGGAATAATCGCTTGCCAGGTGGCATACAGACCAACCGGACAAGCTGGCAGATCAGACTCGATCACCTGATGAAGTTTTTCCAGATGATAACAGGGCACGGCGGCATACATGTGATGTTCGGTATGGAAGTTCATGTGCCAGTAGAGAAACTGGACGACGGGATTCAGAATGATGGTGCGCGTGCAGAGGCGATAATCGGGTACATTGTCCTGAAGCCCCACATGCTGCGTATTATTGCAAAGAAAAAGCAGGCAACCACCGTAAAATGGTGCCAATGTGATCAACACGGGCAGCAACCAGAGGCCGAAATAGAGCGAAACGCCAATCAGCAACACATGCCCCACCAGCAGCGTGCGCGCCCAGTTGAAAAGGCGCTGGCGTTTCGCCGGTTCCGTGGCGGGGAAAAGAATATGCTCCCATTTACCCTCCAGCCGGCCGCGACTGAGCCGAATAATCCCCTTCCACCGGCCATAAAAACCCCAGGGATTGACAACCGCACTTTTGAGGAAGCTCTCGAGCGTCAGTTCCACCGGCAGCACCACTTCGAGATCATCCGGCGGGTGCAGGGTATATTTATGGTGTTCCTGGTGGCTGGCCCAAAACAAGATTGGGTTGTATTGGCCGAGAAAGCTGAAGAGATAGAGAAAAAATGTGTTGAGGGCTTTCGTCTTAAAGACTGAGCTGTGACAAAGCTCATGAAATCCATTCAGGAGAAAGGCGTAGATCGTGCCATGCAAAAACAGAATCAGCAGGAGCACCGGCCAAGGCAGCCGTTCTGCGGCATACCAGGCCGCCACTCCAGTCAGCACAAGCAGGCCCAAATGGCCGAGCGTTTGGCGCAGTCCTTTCCAATCGTTCCGTTGATTCAAAGCCGCGAGCGTATCACGGTCAACCGGGGATCTGTACCAGTTGAGCTTTTGCATTTTCTGCTCACCCACCATCGGATGCCTCTCTTTTTGCATGAATAGTCATTCAGATTGAGCTTGACTTTGGGTCATTTTATATCAAGAACCAAGTAACAAAAAATTGTCGCTAGGCATTGGCATGGTTAGTGTCCGATGATTGGCGCCCCAGGCCCGGATATTGGCACTATAGCCTGGTCACTCGTTGGGATCATAGCCAGCGCTGAGCGTCCATTTGAAAATTAGGTGTGCAGTGGTGTGCGCTTGCGCATGTATGGAATCGAGGCCAACTAAATCATCGATTCACTGCTGGCCGTGAGTTGTTCGTCGTCTTCGCGCTAGCGGCAACAGCGGCGGCACCCTTGTTCATCCGTAGGGCCATCGCGAACTTTGCTTGCGACTCGACCAAGACCTGACCGGTGCGCTGCGCCTGTGTTTGGTTGCATCCACGGCAGGCAGAAGCAGCACACCGGTCAGGTCTGAAGTTCGCGATGGCCCTGTGTTCATCCGTCAAATCACTGGTATATTTCTCTGTTTTGTGCGACAATGCCTTCCTCCTGTCTAGTAGAATAAGGTTAGCTCATCACCCCCTATTTGACCAGATAGAAATTTTCAAATGGACGCTCAGATAGTTCACGGATTTGAGTAACGCATTATAGGCAGGAAAAAGTAGTTACACAAAGGGAAAAGCTACACAGAGTGCACAGAGCAACAATGCGAAAGTTTGCTTTTCCTCTGCATGTTCCGTATCTTCTCTGGGTTCTCTGTGTAACTGCTTTTTTATGGTAGTGCGTAAGTTGCGTAAGTTCATCAAGAGAAGAAGCAAAGCGATATGTCACGTACCACGCGTTGGATTGTTCTGCTGGCGATTCTGGTTAGTGCGGTGGGATTGCGCTTATGGCGAATTACCACTTTGCCGCCCGGCTTTTACCTTGATGAGTCCTTCGAAGGACTCAATGCGTGGCACATTCTGACTGATCCCACCTATCGACCGATTTTCCTGTCTGGCAACGGGAACCCACTTGCCCTCAATGCGTATGCCAATGCGTTGATGTTTGCGCTGTTTCAATTTTTTGGGGGAAAAATCGGACCACTGGCCATGCGCATCACGGCCGCGGGTTTTGGTGTGCTTGGCGTGGCTGCGCTGGTTGGGCTGGCTTATGAATTACAAAAGCTAACCAAAGCCCGCTTGTCAATCTGGTTCCCATTTTTTGCGGCTGCTTCGCTGGCGCTGATGCGCTGGCATATTCATTTTAGCCGGGTCGGCATTGAGCCGATCCTGGTGCCGCTGATCTGGACCAGTGCCTTGTGGCTGTTGCTACGCGCTTGGCGCACGGGTGAATGGCTCAGTTTTGTTGGCTGCGGCGTGATGGTGGCGGCCAGCATGTACGCCTATCAAGCCGCTTGGATAATCCCGTTCCTGATGGCACCGAGCACATTATTGTTGTGGCTGCAACAAAGCGAGTCGGGCACAGTGAAATTTTCGCTTAGTCAGTTTCGGTCGCGATTTTTGCCAATTAGCCAGCGGCAAATTGTTGGTCTAGCCGTCACAGTTCTGGTCGCTTTTCTCCTCCTCATCCCCTTTATTCGGTATACCTGGCATAACAGTAATACCGTCTTCTTGCGCACCAGCCAGGTGGCGGCGAATGTAGGGACGGACAGCGCGCCTACCTCTACCGTCTGGAGCGGGATCAAGCACACGACCCTGATGTATAGTCCCTTTGGCGCGCCGGGCGACCAATCGCCACGGCGTAATATTCCTGGTGAGCCGGTTTTGAATTGGTGGCAAGCGCTGCTCTTTTTTGTCGGGTTGGGCGTCGCGCTTTGGCGAATTCGTCACCCTGGCTATGCCATTGTGTTGATCGGCCTGATCGGATTATTGCTGCCGGGGGCGCTTAGCAACCATGCGCCGCATTTCCATCGCACCCTGGGTGCGGCGGCGCCCACGGCGTTGCTGTGCGGCGTTGGGCTGGATTGGATCTGGCAGTGGTGCGCTGGACAAGTGACCGCCAACCGTTCGTGGTCCGTGGTTACTCGGCAACTAGGGTGGGTAAGTTTGCTCTTGCTGCTGTTGGGCGGCGTCACTTCGGTGCAAGATTATTTTGTGCGCTGGGCTGCGCTGCCGCGGCTTGATTACGCTTTTGACACCGGCTTGTGGCAGGTTGGTCAACAATTGACGCAATTGCCACCCGACCAGCCAGTTTATCTGACGCCCATCGATAGCAGCTATCCAACGTTGGCCTTTGCGCTGCTCAACCACCCTAATCACGCGCCGATCAGCTTCGACGGACGCCATATCTTGCCATTGACGGCCCAAGTTTCTGCGCAGCCTGAACTCTACGCGGTGATTGAGGATGAGGATCCGCGCACCCACTTGTTGCTGCCGGAAATCTTCCCTACTATCACGGTTCAGCAGGAAATCCACGATCGGCAAGGGGATGTGTATGCGCGCTTTTATGCGCGGCCAGCGAACGCCATACCCCAACGCCTGCCGCAATACCCACAGACCGCAACTTTAGGTGATGGCATTAAAATATTGGGCTATGACTTACACCCCGAAACCGTTCATCCTGGTGAGGTCCTTTATCTGCAATTGCACTGGCTGGTAGAGAGCAAACCGACTGGTAATTGGACCGTGTTTACCCATTTATCGGCCAAAGACGCTACTGGTAATCTAAAATTAGTGGCGGGGCAAGATAATCCGCCCGGCGAAAACACCCTGCCGACCAATCGCTGGCAACCTGGCTGGCGCATTCTGGATGAATACCAGATTCAGTTACCTGCTGACATGGCATTGGGAAAATATGAAGTGGAAATTGGCTTATATCAGACGAACGGTGACCATTTGCCAAGTCATGGTGCAGGCGTGCCGATGGGGCAAGTAAGCATTAAGTGAACTGGTTACGTTCAGGCAAACTAAGGAGAATAGCATGAGCGACAAAAATGGGAAACGTATACTCGAAGTCGTAGCGCTGCCCGGCTATGCCGTAGAGATTGGCCGCGCTTTGTGGATGTTGGAAGATACGCGCCGCCGCACCAAAGATCATCTGAAAGGTCTGAGTCCAGCCGTGCTTGACTGGCATGCGTCAGAAACAGACAATACCATCGGCACACTGCTTTATCATATGGCGGCGATTGAATTGGATTGGCTCTATGCAGAAGTGCTTGAGCAAGCCGCGCCGGCTGACCTAATGGTGCTTTTTCCATATGATGTGCGTGAGCACCAAGGGCAGCTTACCCCAGTCAAAGCGGGCACGCTCGAAGCCTATGTGGTGCGGCTCGACACGACGCGCGCCACATTATTAGCCGCTTTTCGTCCACTGACCCTGGAAGATTATCGGCGTCTACGGTGGTTGGAAGACTATGACGTCACGCCGGAATGGGTGCTCCATCACCTGATGCAGCACGAAGCCGAGCACCGCGGCCAGATCATTGAGATCCGCCGGTTGGCCGAACGGGCGCTGGCGTGAAGTGCAGAATGCGAAGTGCGACGTGCGGGATAGGTGTTCAATCCCTGGTAATTCGTTGCTCGCGTCTTTTTAGCTAATATTATATAGGAACAATAATTACCCAGAGCGCACGAAGAAGACACAGAGGGTACAGAGAAAATCAAGCTTTCTTTGTGCCCTCTGTGTAGCCGCTGTTACTTGCTGTTTTTTGGGTAAAAAACGGATTTGCCCGTGATGGAAAGGTGGTAGGTACAGGCGGTATTCGTACGATTTTTAACAATGACGTAGAAGGTTGATGAACCAGCCTGGCTACCCGACCAGAGCTGGGTAGACTGATTTAGATTTTTGCTGCTGCTGCTTTTCGGGTCAACGGGCATAAACTTGGGTGAGCCGATACCTACAGGCCCCAGTGAAGGGTCATCCTGTTTGGCCTTGAGCCGCTCAGGTGTCCATAATTCAAAGCTGATGCAATTGGCCGCATTCATCGACAACTCAACGTAGGCTTGGTGGGGTGGATTGTCCGTGCGGGCGTTATAGCCGTAACGAAATTTATACCAGTGCCATTGGTGCGCATCCAGCGCTAACCAGCAATCAAGCGGTGCACCTGCATTGTCGGGGCCGGTGCTAATGCGCGTATTAGCGGTTGTCGTCGGGGTTGCACGGGGGCTGGCGCTTTGTTCAGTTGTGAGACAGGGACTACCGTGAACGCTGGCGGCTGGTGTGGCAGTTGGAGCGGATTGGGCTGACAATGGCATGACTGCGGACATTGTTAACAACATACTGATTGTCATCAATTTATAGACTTGCTTAATCATCATGGTGTAGCTTCCTCTTTGAGTAGATTCTCTTGTCATCTATCAGGCTTCACGATAAGCACAGTTTCACTTTCATTAAAACCTTCTAAACAGAGATTATACTCAAATTCTCCTATCCTGTCATAGAGCAAGCTATGTGAGCTACCCAAGCCTAAAGGCGTTGGGCTTCCTACGGCACCCAGAGGGTACCCGACAGCTTGAAAGCGCTCCTCATGTCGGCCCGAAGGTGGGCTCCCTCTGGGAACCGTTGCGTGACTTTCACCCCCCGCTCCCCCACGGTAGTTGAAGGTATACCTTCGCACCTGTGAACGTCAAAGATTTTATGCTCAGAACGATTTCTCTGAGCAACCGCCTATCTTCGGTTATTAAGGTGCATTAGGTGTAATTATAGCACAGATTGGCGGAAAAGATTATGTCAAAACGCGCCCAGAGGGCACCCGAAAGACTGCAACATCAACGCGAAGGGAAGTGCCATATGGGTCATGCTGAAGCATCGGGCGGCAGTAGCCGCCCGCACAACTTTAGCCCCTTATATCCCAAAGCTAAAGACATTGGGTTTTACGGGACATTTCCGATAAAAATAGCCGGAGAAAACGAATCTCCGACTATTTTCAACCACGTGATTTATTGGCATCTATCAAAGCGTACAACGCTATGATGTCCCACACTTTGTACGAATAACCGAGTTTTTAGCGTCCTTTACAAAGACCTCTGTTAGTCATTAGACATGATCGGGAATAAGCATCACCTCTGGTAGACAGGCTTCGACGTGCGGCTCGCCGACACGGTTCGAGAGCCTCGCCGAACGACAGCCGAACGGTCAATCGGTAAACAGGTAGGTGGCACCTGTATCCTTGTCTACTTGTCTACCAAATCCTGTTAATCCCAATCATGTCTATTGT
>JBBREZ010000193.1:0-11681 GCA_038225095.1 Caldilineales bacterium | reverse complement strand
TCTTCTATTTTCGATAAGATTTTTTGCTTTCAGATTGGCCGCTGAATATGCGTGTACAGAAAGGTAATATTTGTGTAATACAATACCTTCGCCAATACCTTACGAACAGCCAAAAATGGACATCTGACAAAGATTTTGACCCACAGCATTGGGAGAATCGGCGAATAACAGGATAAAAACTGTTAAAATTGCACATAGTTTGCCTTTGTCGTCCCACCCAAATTGTGAGTTTCGCTCAAAACTTAATTTGGCGAAGGTATTGTAAGTTAATCATAATGTTTTATAAGTATTATTTACAATGTATGGTTTTAATGCTAGCTATTATACTACAATGTAAACTAAGTAATTTGGTCGTGAGGCGTCAGACACGCCGCATTCCATTCACGAGCAGCACGTGGCGTGCTCACACATCGGTTTGCCGAAACACTTAGTTTCCACTGTAATACGGTTGTTAACGTAAAGTTTATTAATAATTCTATCTATTTTCAGTATAAAGGAATCTTATTATGTCAATTTCTCATAGACAAACCAAATAAAGGTTGCACATTTGTAGAGGCACGGTATACCGTGCCCGTCCAGTTGGATTGTGCAGAGTCTATTTGGTTTGTCTATCAGCATCTTTCCCGACGTAACTTTCTACAAACATCCGGGCTTGTTGCGCTTGGTGCCTCTTTGGCAGCTTGTATGCCCATTACAGCCATGCCAGCCCCAGTGAGCCCAACGCCCGAAGCAGGCGTTGCCGACGCCGATGCCGCGCTGCAACGCTTGCTGGAAGGCAATCAACGCTATACGGCCCACAAATCGATCGACTTAGACGAAAGTGAAAGTCGCCGCATTCAAGTGGCCAAAGCACAGCACCCGTTTGCGACGATCTTTGGTTGTGTTGATTCACGCGTCCCGCCGGAACTTGTTTTTGATCGGGGTCTGGGCGATCTGTTCGTGATTCGCACGGCCGGCCATGTGCTCGATAATGCCGTGTTAGGCAGCCTGGAGTTTGGCATGGCCGAGTTGAAGATTCCCCTGTTGATGGTATTAGGCCATGAAAAATGTGGGGCGGTGAAGGCAACGATTGAGGCCATCGAGAAGAATGCCACAGCACTCGCCCAAATCGGTGCATTGGTCGAAGGTATCCGCCCCGCCGTCGAAAAGGTTAAAGGCCAAGCTGGCGACGAACTCGATAATGCGGTGATCGAGCACGTTGCGTTAACCGGGCAACGGTTAACGAAAACGTCCATTCTGGCGGAAGCGCTTGCCAAGGGGCAACTAAAAATTGTAGGCGGCCGTTACGATTTAGACACGGGCGCCGTTACCCTGCTCAAGCTATAAGCGACAAGCGCTAGTTAAAATCTTGGCTAATGACCCGTTCTGGGGTAACAACAATCAAGATGCTGGCCGTATCACGCACGGATGCATAATAGCGCTGCGCCTCGGCTTCGGTTTCGTAATAATGTTGAATAATTTGCCAACGCATGGCTTCTTGCCTGGGATCGCTGGTTTCGAGCAAAATCGCCGTTCCCTGGATGATCACATAACGGGCGTCAGGATGACCACCGTCGATGCAGACGCTGAGGCGCGGATCGCGCCGCAAGTGACGCACTTTGGCGGCGTTCGCCCCGACGCTGATATAAAGTTGATTGTCTGCGTAGATATACCAGACCGGGCTGAGTTGCGGCGCACCATCCAGTGGAGTGGTGGCGACGATGGCATGGCGGGGT
Source organism: Caldilineales bacterium (assembly GCA_038225095.1). Lineage (GTDB taxonomy): Bacteria > Chloroflexota > Anaerolineae > Caldilineales > Caldilineaceae > JAPLGZ01. The sequence goes on along the minus strand of JBBREZ010000193.1, from coordinate 9,966 downwards.
GGCGCCAAAAATGCTTCGATTTGAACCTGAGTCATGGCTGGCATGAGAGTTAAATCTCCTTGTTTGGTGAATAAATTCGTTGAAGACGGGCACGGTGAAAAGCGTAACGCAAAGGCGCAGAGACGCAAAGAAACGCAAATAAAGCAGGGTGCGCGTGTCGTTCCATACCGTACGACACGCGTTTTGCCACAGAAACAGTCAAAACTTGGCTGGTTGTTCCTATTTTTCCTTTGCGTTAGGTTTTTCCCGTTCGGTTGCCGGCTCACTATCGAGCAGGCGTTCTTCGTAAATGCGGCGCACGGTCGCTTCGATTTCTGGCTCGCGCACGCTTAGATCGACGATGCGATAGCGGGCCGAGACACGACCAATTAAGTCAGAGGCGCTGACGATTTGACGATCAAACTGGTAGGTGACGCGTAGACCGTTGTGTTCTAAAACCTCGGCGCCTTCCACCGTAACCGTAGCGTACGTTTCGGCCAAATCGACCACCAATTCGCGCTTACCACCAAAGCGGTCTTGCAGCGTTTGCAGCGCCCCATCAAAGAGCAGACGGCCGTGGTCGATGATCATCACGCGCTTGCATAACTTTTCGACATCCGACAGATCATGCGTGGTCAATAACACGGTTGTGCTGCGCTCTTGGTTAATATGCGCAATAAATTGGCGAATGCGCGCCTTAGCCACCACATCCAAACCAATCGTTGGCTCATCGAGGAAGAGCAAAACGGGGTCATGCAACATGGCCGCGCACAAGTCGGCGCGCATGCGCTGACCAAGCGACAGCGAACGCACGGGTGAATGCAGAAAAGGCTCCAGCGCTAGCAATTCGCGGAACTCGGCAAAATTTTGGCGAAAACGATCCCCTGGAATGCGGTAGATATGTTGCAATAATTCCAACGACTCGATCACCGGCAAATCCCACCAAAGCGTCGTTCGTTGGCCGAAGACTGCGCCAATACTAGCCACATATTTTTCGCGTTCGCGCCAGGGCACGCATCCATTCACCTCTAACTCGCCGCTTGATGGCACCAGCAACCCAGTGAGCATCTTAATTGTCGTAGATTTCCCCGCGCCATTCGGCCCTAAATAGCCGACCAGTTCGCCGCGTTGCACGCTAAAACTAATGCCATCGACGGCACGCACCAGGGTCTGCGTTGGTTTTACCAGACTGCGCAAGGCGCCAAACAAGCCCGGCTGGCGTTGATTGATCGAAAAATATTTCTGGAGATGATTGACCGTAATCATGGGCGTTATTACTCATGTGACGCGCTCAGATCTAGGCAAAACGTGCCGGGGACGGGCGGGGTAACCAATAGGGGTAAAGCAGGCGTTAGTTGCCCCGTCCGTCCCCGGCACGTTGCAGCGCCTACTAGTTGAGAAATTCAGACTCTAAAAACTATGATAGCTGGCTAGTTGTTCCATACTGCGGCGAAATACCGGATTACTCACCAGTTGCTGTTCAACGACAGTTTTTGAAAGACTCAGCACGACGGCGTCGCCCCGCACGGTGGCGCTGGCCACGCCGCCGCGCAGCACAGAAAGTTCACCAAGAATGCCACCGCCGGCCACCACAAGCGGAACACCGTCCTGGTCACACAGGTGTTGATCGCAGCGATAAATGGACAACTGTCCACTTAACACCAAATAGACATGTTCACTCACAGCGCCTTCGCGGATCAGACATTGATCGGCTGTCACATTGCGCAATCCCACCAGTTCTGGCTGTTCTTTGGCCATGTTCAACACGACTTTAGCAAATTGTTGTTCAAACAGCTTGCAGTCAGGCGTGGTTACTTGCTGCCGATTCAGTTGCCACGCCTGCACTTTTTCCAACAGGGTAGGCAGCGGCGACGTGCCTTCCTCCAACCGGTGTCGCTCCCGTTTCAAATTGCCTTTGAACGTTCGGCCCATCAGTTGAATCGTGTCGGGGATGTCACCTTCCACTAGCGCCGCCTCGTAATCAGTCTGCGAAAAGCCCAAGAAGCGCAGGTAAACGGCATGCTGATGCAGTGAACCATCGGCATGCCTAACAGTCCGGCTACCGGCGTGGATCATGCCCGCGCTCAGGCGAATTTCTTCCATGTTGACCGGCCCTGCATCAAACGGATAGGGGCTGAAAAAGAGCCTTTGATTATAGAAGCCGTCGCAGAATTCCATCGTTTCGGCCTGCCTATCGTATAGCAACGTTAAAGCGTGATCTTCCACCAAATTTAATAAGCGTAATGCCTTTAGATTTTCATAAGTAGCGCCGGCGTTCGCAATGAGCGGTACGCCGCCGTCGGGTGTTGGCATGTGGACAAGCGGGCACCGCTTCCCGGTCACAGGATCTTTCGGTTCGAGCCACAAAGTGGTGTCATCGGTATAAGTCACCTCGATCAGTGAATTTTCAAGTTCATACTGGGTCAGCGGTTGGCCTGCGCGCAATTCGCTAAGACCATAAATTCTTAACACAGCGGTCGCGTCGTGGGCCGACACGCGCTCACAATTATACTTGGTATGGACGGCAATCGCCTCGACATAGACTGCAAACTGCCCACCACGCAATTGATAGCGCATGAGTTCAGGGATTTCCTCGGTCACAATTTTCTGAAACCCCTCATCGAAGCCGAGTTCAAGACAAAGCACCGCTTTGGCGATTTTCTCTTTGACGCGCACCTGTTGCCAACAGGCAAAGAGCGCACCATTCAGGTACATCGTTTCGCGGCAATCGCCGTTTTGCATCAGGAGCGTGGCGGTCAGATCGGTGCCGGTCCGGGTGTTTTTGCGCATGTCCTGGTCGATACCCGAAAGCGCGATCAAGCCATCGGAACGGACATCGAACGCAAAATGGGCTGGCGATTGCAGATCCTGGAGTTCCCCGACCCGAAAACCAGCGCCGACAATTTGCTGGATGCGGGCGATGACGGCCTTGGGGTTCGCTTTATCTTCCGGCATCAAAGCTTGAATAATCTTGGTTTCGACCAGATCAGCCAGATCTGCTTGAACTTGACGATTGATCAGCAAATCTGGCACGCGCGCGCCAACACGCCCAATGTTGCCGCCAATGTGCAACGGGGTGAGATTGCTAGTCAAGGTCCGGAAGTTGACCGTCTTCCTGAGAAAAATGGTGACAGCATCGTTCAATTCGCTGGCGAGCGCTTGACGATCAGCGGGATTGAGCGCGCTGCCATTGGCCTCGAAACGAACACGCCCTGCCTCTAGCGCGGCTATGGCGATTGCTGCCTGGTCGATTCGGAGCGCTAGCCGCGCAGGATCAGACTGCTGCGCCTGCGCAAGCTTGCGCATGACGATATATTGTTCGCGAAGATTGCGCAATTCGGCAAGCGTGATGGTGAATTTGAAACTGGCATCGGCGGTGGCAAACATGCGCCCCAGCACAGCATCGAGTTCGGTCGAAGCGCCCGCTTGAATCACCGTCAGCAGCAACTGGCCGGCATGCGTCCAATAGTCGAGCGATTTGCTGCCGCCTTGCAAGTCAAGCGCAAGCTCAATCAGCCGCGCCTGATTTGTCACCGAGTTTTCTAGCTTTTGGATCTTATCGTCGGCGAGGTGGAGCCGCACCGCTTCATCGACCGTCAGCCCACTCGTCTGCTGCTTCTGCGCCAAGTGGCCCCGTTCGACGATCAGATCGGTCAGCTGATCGTTGGTGCCGAGCAGCCAGCCAAGCCCCGTATAAGAGGAGCCACTCTCACGGAAACCACGCCGAAAGATGTGGGTAGCAGACTCCAAATTTTCTGCGCGCAGCACGCGCGCCAGAACAACGTTCAGATCGTTGCCATCAATTTCGGGGAAACAACGGTGAAACTCGACGATCAGTTCAGGATCGAGCAGCGAGCGATCACCGTCTGAAGTTTCCAAAGCTTGGGCCACTTGCGCTGCGCAGCGCAGGCGGGCCGCGTAGGATTCGCCTAATGTTCCCCAAACAAGCCCATTTTGGCCGCCTTCCGCCATCAGCCGCGATGCCTCCTGGATCGCCTCTGCTGGCCGACCGACTTTGTTCAACGCCAGCATATAGAATTCGCGCACGCGCGGCGCGCTACGGAAAGCTGCATCCTCGCATTGCTGATAAAGGCGAATTTGATTTTCTGGTGAACTCAACAGCCGAAAGTGATTGAAGAGTTCGATCAATTCTTTCGTCGTCCAATGATCAAGCCCGATTTCGCCAGCGAACGTAAGCTGCTCTAATTTGGCGACAGAATCGGCGCGCGCTAACAAAATTCGGAAAGCGTGATCGCGCATCACGGCTTCCCTGCCCTGCTGATACACTTGTTCTAAGTCGGCGTCGCGCAGGGCATCAAAAGTGCGCGCCGCCACTAAAACGCCGATCAATGATGAAGGCATAAATGTGCTCCTGCTTTGCTCATTGCCAAGCAAACAACTTTCACGAACCTGTGCTTTGATAATGTCGAATACCAAAGCGCCAGAAAGTCAAGGCGGCCCATAAAAGGCCAAGGCCGACCAACGGCGCAACAAAAGGCATGATCGATGGCAAGCCAAACGGGTCCGGCTTATGGAGAAAATAGAGTGCCGGATAGTAGTTCAGAAAGAGAGCCGGAACGATATACATAAACGTGCGCCGCAACCAATCTGGGTAAATATGCGCTGGATAGGACAACATTTCGCTGCCGCCATAGGTGAGAATGTTGATCGCTTCAATCGAATCGATTGTCCAAAAGGTGATCGTCGCGCCGACGATAAACAGGCCGCCAAAAAAGCAGACCAAGCCGATCACCACGCAAGGCAGATAAAGCAGCTTGCCCAGCGTCCAATCAATATGGGCCAAATTGAGCGCAACGGCAAAGATGACAAAACCCTCACAAATGCGACCCAGACGCCGTAGGACAAAATCATCACCCAGCACTTGAATCGTAATGTTGATGGGGCGCAGCAATAATTGATCAAAGGTCCCTTGGCGCACCCGTCGCCCAAAATTAGCCGGATCAAAACCACTGAAAATCATATCCATCAGGCCAAAAGAGATCTCGACGATTGCCCACAAGAAGGCAACTTCGCCCAATGTCCAACCGGCCAAATTGCCAAAACGTTCGAACACCAGGGCCAACGAAACAAAAAACATCGACATGGTAATCGCTGCAGAGAGCACCTCCAGTAGAAAACTGACGCGATACTGCACTTGCGTGCGCATTTGGATCGCAATCAGACGCCAATAAATCTCGAACGTAAAGCCTAGTTTTTGTGCCAATCGCTCGCTCATATTATCCACGCAACTACACTCATTAACAATTGACCATGATCAATTCGCAATTATCAATTTCCTATCCACCCTGAATCACCAGACGGCGCACGCCGCGCCGCAAAACCGCCTGACAGATCGCAGTCAACCCAATCGCCCAGAAAACTTGCAGCAACAGGGCTTGCCACAAGGCCGCGCCCCTCAACAGGCCGAGATAAATTTCGATATTGGTGTTGACCATCGACGGAAAAGGGGTGAAGTTGCACAGCGTGATAAACCAGGCCGGGAAAAAACGAAGCGGCATGAAAAAGCCCGACAGCACCCAGGCAATGCCAAAGGCAAACCGGCCCACGCCTTTGGCGTTCGGCGTCCAAAAAGCAGCGAGATTGACCAGAAAGCGCCAGGCAAAACTCACAAACCAACTCAGGCTGAACGCCGCCGCCAGCGCCAATCCCTGTTCGATACCGTGCGGCAGGGTAATGTCAAAGATCAGCATGTAAAGCAGCATAATGCTTACGCCGCGCAGCAAGAAAGCAACAAGCGCTCGGCCTAAATCCTGCGCCAACCAAAACCGAAAGTAGCTCAGGGGTTTCAGCAGATCCGCCGCAACTTCGCCACTCGCAACCGAATTCATCAGATCGTACCAACCAAACATGCTCAAATAGGTGATAATGCCTTGGGTCAGCGCTGTGTAGGTGATCGCGTCGCGGATTGACATGCCCGCCACTGTCGTGCGGGCTCCATACAAGGCTACTAACACAGAGGCGCGCAGGATGCCAAAGAAGAGATTGGTCGCCAATCCAGCCACCAATGCGGCGCGGTAGGTGAGTTGACGCTGAAAAGAAAGTTTGGTCAGTTCCCAAAAAAGGCGCATAGAAGTGTTGATAGCGTGATAAGTGACAAGTGATGAGTGATGAGTGATGTACAGCCCCAATTTCGTCTTTTTGCAGCAGGGATAAATCCCGCGCCTGACAGTAGCCAAATTTCATTTGCGCCAAAATTCGGGATGCGCCCTGTTCATTGGTCACGCTTCACTTATCACTCAATTTATGTAGCAACCAATGATTGTAACACAATTCGACGCTTCGCAAACTTTTGGGGATTTGATGATCTACCTCTTTTTTGTTACCATCCAATTTTCTAACGCAGCCTACACGTTCACTGAGTGCATTCATGCAATTGACCGCTCGCCTCTTGCTTTCCGCCTACAGTCAAGGCGTCTTCCCTATGGGGCATGCCGATGGGGAAATTGACTGGTATGACCCTGACCCGCGCTGTATCCTGCCTTTAGATACGTTTCATGTGCCGCGCTCACTGGCGCAACGCATCCGACAGGGCGGCTTTGAAGTGCGCATCAATACGGCCTTTCGCCAAGTGATGCTCGCCTGTGCAGCACCGGCGCCCGGCCGCGAACAGACCTGGATCACAGCAGAGATTCTGGCGACCTATTGTAAATTCCATGAATTAGGCTTTGCCCATAGTGTGGAAACTTGGGTCAATGGACAATTAGTCGGCGGTCTTTACGGGGTTGCGATTGGCGGGCTTTTTGCTGGCGAAAGCATGTTCAGTCATGTGACCGATGCCAGTAAGCTTGCGCTGGTTTCCCTAGTAGAGCGACTACGGGCCAATGGCTTTGTCTTGCATGACACGCAATTCATGACGGAGCATCTGCGCCGTTTCGGGGCAGTTGAGATTGCGCGAACTGACTATCATCGACGTTTACAGCAGGCGTTGACGGTGCGCGCAGCGTTTAACCAACAAGCCACCTAATAGAGCAACCAAATAAACTCCGTAGATTCGAGGAGTTCGCATGCTCTACTGCGCACGGCTCAGCGTTAGCGAACGTTGACTCCTCATTGGGGTGACTTTTAAATGTTTTGTCTATAAGTCATCGCTTGCAGGGTGACTTAGTTGGCTAAAAATCATTGGTAAAGCTGGGATAGGGAGCGGCCGAGCACAATTACCGCATGCGCGACGGCGTCATCCACATATCAGGGTTGTTACCCAAATTTTCCTTTACGGGTTCGGTCACGGCGGCGAGGCGTTGCAACACATCGTCCGCCAGCGTCAAGTCAATCACCGGCAGATTCCAACGCAGTTCCTCTGGGTTGCGAGCGCCGACCAAAAACGAAGTCACGGCGGCTTGCTGCTTTACCCAAGCCAGCGCCACCGTCGCCATCGGTTGACCCAGATCCGCCGCAATTTGGCGCACACCTTCCACTGCGGCGAAGACTTCTTCTTCACAACCAGGTTCGTTATGATCCGCCATTGCTCGCGTATTTTTGTAGAGGCGGGTGCGCGCCAAGCCATCTGGCACTTCGTCCGCCGATTTATAGCGTCCGGTCAGTAATCCCTGAGCCAGCGGGCTGTAGCAGATGATGCCAACCGAGTGCTCCACGCAGAGCGGCTGAATCTCGCGTTCTATCACGCGCCAAAGTAGGCTATAGGGCAGTTGATTGGTCTCGCACTCACTCAAGGCCACCATCTCAGAAAAGTCACGCACGGCAAAGTTGCTGACCCCGATCGCGCGAATTTTGCCTGCGTCCTTCAAACGGTGCAACGCACCTACAGTTTCAACCAACGGCACATCATGATTCGGCCAGTGGATCTGATAAAGGTCAATATAATCGGTCTGCAGATTGCGCAGACTTTCTTCACACGCCTTGACCACGTCATCTGGGCGCAAATGGTTGGGCGAAACTTTGGTGGCAATGATAGCCTCATCACGACGACCGAGCAGCCCACGTCCCAGCACGCGTTCCGAATGGCCGACTTCGTACCCTTCTGCTGTATCAAAGAAATTAATACCGGCATCCAGCGCTGCGTGCACCGTGGCAATCGAGGCGGCTTCATCCTGGTCCCCCCAATATTGTCCGCCCGCGAAAGGCCAACAGCCTAACGCGATCACAGATACGTCAATGTCAGTTTTACCCAGCTTTCGGTATTCCATACGGCTTCCTCTCTGTTGATAGGGTGACCCCTCCCAGAGGGCTCCCGCTTCCCTGCTGGGAGGGGTCGTTTAATTTGGTACGACCACCACAAGATAATGACTCCGAACCCCGCTTGCTGGCAACATCCAGTTGCCCCCTAAGCTGACTTCATCACCCGTGGCAAATGTTTTCTTGTATAAACGCAACTTAACCACATCATCGGTAGATAAAATATCGGGCGTCGGCGCCCAACCATCATGCAGCCAGCCGGGCAACTCAGATGCCTGAATATCAAACGCAACGTAAATTGTAGCCGGCTGCGCCAGCGTAAACTGTACGTAGTTAGCATCGGTATTACGCATGTTATTGTTAGCAAATAGCAAGTACTGTTGACCATTGACCACAGTTGGCACGGTCTTAAACTTATACGCTCGATCCGTATAGACCCGTTTTCCTACCCCTACGGTGTCTATCCCAAAGACGGTGGAAGAATTCACGATTGACTGCGGATGGAGCGCTGGTGCATAGATTTTCTGGCCGTTGTAATTGACTTGCCAACCTTGGGGTGACAAGTCAAGCATAATTGTACCTGTGATCTGGTTGGACGAATCGGCGGTGTCGATGCGCGCCCGAGTCGAGTCCACCCACGTTATTTTTGTTGCCCGCTGATCTCCCAGGTTTTCTATGCTCATGTCAGCTTCCAGGTTTAAGTGCGGCCGTTGTGTATTCCAGATTTGCACATTGAGCGGAGACCCGTACATCTGGCCGGCCGTGACAAAGCGCTTGTGATCCGAGGAAATTACGGGTACATAGGGCAACACGGTAGTTTCGCCAGTTTTTGCGTTGATCAGAATTTCATTTTTTCCTTCGTAGTAAGCGACAGTCACATGATGTTGATTCAATGCCGGAATGTACTCGGCGTAAATGTAACTGGCCCACCCACCACCGCCTGTTCCTACTACGTCGGTGAGGACGACAGTGTAATTAGCAGCCACTGGAATAGACAGCGCAGCATGGTCGCGCCGAATGCCTACTTGCTCATTACTGAGCCAATACTGCTCACGCTTTTTCATACAAGCGAATTCATCAGGACTGCTTTGGCAGAGGTTGGCTGGCATTTTGGCTTTCATTTGGTTGAGTGCAGCGACATCAAACGGCTGGGCTACGCCCGCTTTATAGGTGATGCCAATCAAAGCGTTGGGAATGAAGGTTTGTGACAAGTTGGTGAAACTTGTCTCATAAACGAATGGGGGTAGTTTTGAAATTTCATTTTGTGCGCTGATCACGGGCGTTGCGCGCAATGGCACCGTTGCAGATAGCGCAGGCGTTGCCGCCAATGGTGAGACGGCTTGTTGGACATGCGCAGGCATGGTGCTTGCTGCGCTGGCCTCCACTGGAGATTGACGGCTGAGAAGGACAAACGCGCCGATTAGCAGCGCAAGATAGGGCAACAGACGTGCGGTCATTCGTTGATAGCCTTGGCTAGATTGAGGAAACATAAAGGCTCCTTATTTGATAAAAAAACATCGGAGTTCAGTTAACTTTACGCCCCTCTAACGCAAAATGTTGGCTAAAGTTCCTCAGCATTGGGGTAGCAACCGTTACTGCTGAGAAAATTACCTGCCGTAATGACCTTGGTCGGTCCGTCGATCACAACACAAAAGTCGTTACGCCAAGGCTATTCCCGAAAGCACAGACCATTCACTATGACCAGACAAAGACCTCATTATCCTCCGGTGAATAGCCGATGAAAACGGCCAGGACAATGCGCGGCTGCGTACCGTCTAATGCCGGGATTTCGTGAATGCAGCGCGTGTTGAAGAAATACAGATCGCCCGGTTC
>JBBREZ010000192.1:0-11720 GCA_038225095.1 Caldilineales bacterium | reverse complement strand
CAGACGCAAACAGCCATGAGCAGATTGTGGTGAACCAGAATGGCAGCGCTTTGCAAAGCCATGACGTGAACATTTTCAACGTATTCAGTAAAGCCATTATTCGTTGATATGCCAATCTACAACCAATGGGCGCATGCAGTGGAAATTCAACCGTACCAGAAAATTATTTTTCAAAAGGAGTAAATTCGTGAACAGTAAAATATTTCCAATATTAGTGCGACCAGTGCTAGAAAGCTTGCTTGTGTTTACGGCGCTGCTGATCCAAGGGGCGTATCCGGTAGCGGCGCAGACCGTCACCCCAGCCCACGTCAATGCCGATATCGCCTGTGATCAGACGCCTTTTGGTCACAGGCTCGAACTAGGTCAGGAGAAAGAGCTATTCCTCAGCCTCAAGAATCCAAGCGCGCCCCATCCAAGCGCCCTAGATTGGTCAATCCACGATCTGGATACGGCCACCGGCCAACTACACCCCACCGCAGTGGCAGATATTAGCACAACGCCGAGCAACATTTCAGCATTGGCCGCCACCAGCGCCGATCTCGATGGCAATGGCAAAACGGAGTTTGTGCAGGGCTTTACCGATGCCAGCGGCAAGTATCAGATTTTGGTGCACAAAAATGGTAGTACGGATCAGACGCACACGGAAAACTGGCCTAATTACACCAATCGGGCGATGGCGGCTGGGGATATTCTAGGCCAGGACAACGGCGCGCAGCAGCTGGTGATTGCTTCGCGGGGCGGTGATGGGGCGTTGAATGTGGCTGTGTTCAGCAATACGGTAAGCAGTGGCATTGGTAGCCCGGTGGCGTTGTGGAGCGCCAATGGCATCACCCGCACCCAGGCAACCAATATCCAGGTCGCGATTGGTAATTTGGACAATGATCCTTACGCCGATATTGTGGTCAGCTTCCTGCAAAAGGACGGACAAACAGCGCAGATGATCGATCTGGAATACCAGCCAGCGGGTGGCACCAATCCAACTGCCACCCTCCAAGAGCGTGCTAAGGCCACCTATTTTGTCGGTGCGGGCACGTTTGGTCCGCAAAGTTTACAGATGAAGTTGGTCGATCTGGCTGGCAGCGGGCAAGACCGAGTTGTGCTGGCCTGGGATCAAGGCGGCAGCCTCGGTGGACTCAGTCCAAGAATCTCGCTGCGCACCTTCGACGTGTTAGATATCAACGGGACGACACAGTTCGTCAACCGTGAGCAGTGGAGCGGCCAGTCCAATTCGCTGAACTTTGCCCTGGCCGCGGGTGACATCAACGGCGATCATCGTGATGAGATCATCTTGGGGTATGACACCGAGGGCAACAGTAGCTTTGGCAACCTCAACGTCGTTGCGCTGGATCTGATCAACCAGGATACGCCCACGTCCAGCTTTAGCGAGATCAGCCACTGGCAGGATGCCGCGGATGGGCGCAATATAACTAACTATCTGGCCTTGGCCGTGGGTGACTTTGACAAGGACAATCGCAATGAGGTGGCGGTCGCCTTTAAAGACGCCGAACCCTTTGGCTTCCAGTTGCTCTATCTCAAATTTGGCCCAACCGGTTTGAAATTGGGCACTTGGGGCCGCCAGGATCCCAACCTGGATGCGCCGGTTAGCCTGGTCTTTGGTGACTGGGACAACGATTCGTTGCGCGCTTTTGCCAAGGGTAAATGCGCCAAAGTCGTTGATGCCCATGTCACTGCCGCCGACTTTATCCCGCCCTACTGGCAGAATATTCAAGGCAGCCAAAGTAAAGGTGGCTCGATCGGCCAGTCGATCAGTCAGGAAGACACGGTCGAACGTTCATTGACCTACCATCGCTCCGATTCGGTCTCGGCCTATGTTGGCCTGAGCGCTGGCGTCAGCTTCTTTGATATCGCCGAGTTCAGCGCATCGGCCAAGGCCACGGGCGCGCAAGAATACGCCATGAGCGACCGCAAGACGACCAGCAATGGCACTTCGACGGTAACAACGATTGGCCAGAGTTGGAACGACGCCGCCGTTATCTACGAACCAGCCGAATATAAGTGCTTTAGCTATCAGATGAGTGTCAACAATGTCTTCATCTCTACCGATCAGGCGCGTTTACGCTTTTGCCAATACCAGACCGGCGACAACACAAAACCCGCGCTCCAATCCAGCGAGGTGGACAGTTGGGATATCAACTTTGGGGACAAACCAGAATATGTACCGGTGGTGCGCGATTGGAGCAGCCTGGCGCTCTTTCGTGGCAATGCGACGGACCAATCAAGCAACAAAACTACGGCGCGCTTAGCCGTAGACAGCGAGATCGTCCATGGCAGCTTTATCAGTGGCACCGTTGCGCAGACCAACGGTGGCGAGAATAACCCGTGGTGGCAGGTGGATTTGGGTTCCGTGCAGAAGATCAGCAAAATTCGCCTGTGGGCGCCCAAAGCGGGCCTGGCTAACTTCTATCTCTTCATTTCCAACCATGCCTTTAGCGCCACGGACACCCCAGCCACGCTGCTGGCTCAGCCAGACATTGCCCATTACACGTTGGCCGGTCTGGACAACGGCTGGGTGATGACCGATACAGCCGGGCCGCTCACCACCTTTTCGACGCTGAACAGCCAGCACAACCCGATCCAGGGGCAATTCGTGCGCGTGCAGCGCGCCGACGCTGGCGTGCTGGCGCTGGCCGAAGTCCAAGTTTTCGGTCAAAACCATAGCGATCCGGATCGCTACCCGCTGGATCTATGCGACGAAGGTGTGCCTAACAAAGACACCGCCTGTGACATTACCAAGAATGATGGCTACTTCAAAGTGCGCCTTTACAACCCCTATCATACATCGGACAGCGATAAATATGTCTGGGTCAAGACCCGCGGCCATGTGCTTTGGGACGGCCGCAAGAATGACGCTCTCAACGGCATGAGCATCACGCGGGGCAACACCGGCCCCAACTGGTCGATCAGCCAGGGGACGGTGACCTCCAAGGCCCAGGCGCAGGAACTCGACAATACCACAAGCGTTGGCGCCGAATTCGAGGTTGAAGGTGGCGCGGGGATTAAGGTGCAAACTGGTGCTGGCATTGAACATACCAGCGGCGTTGCCAGCGAAGTGGTCCAGAGCACAGCGTGGGGCAATGAATTGAACATGGGTGGACAAATGCAAGGCTTCCCGCCAGCCTATAACGGGCATGAGAATGACTGGGTGTTGAACTGTCGCTATTTCTTCCAACCCTATTACTACGAGCTGACGGAAACCTCAAATCTGGGCTACCAACATCACTTCCCCGTGCTCGATTATCTCGTGCCCGATAAGAGCCGTGACAGTGACTTGAATCGCACCCGCGATTTGGCCGCTTGCCGCAATGGCAACTTGCCCGCCGCAACGCCCCAAACGCTCAACGATACGGCGCAAGTCGCCGCCGGAACGCCGATCACCTTGAGTGTGCTCGCCAACGATCAAGGCAACAATCTGACGATCAGCGATGTGAGCGCGCCCCAGCATGGCACTGTATCTCATACCGCACGCACGATCACGTATATGCCGAACGCCGATTTTCAGGGTACGGATAGCTTCATCTACACCATTAACAGCGCAGCAGTTGTTGCTGCAGGCGCCAACAGCACGACCACTGGCACGGTAACGGTCACCGTAGGCGCCGCCAGCGGCAGTGGGACGGCAGTTTATCTGCCGCTGATTCAGCGCTGACATTCTTATAGTAGACTTTATGCGGAATAAACATGGGGAGGGGAAACAGGTATATAGGTAGACACGTCTTTTCCCCTATCTCCCTGTATACTTGTTTCCTTATAGAGCAAACAAGTAGAAGTAGCACAAACGTGGAGAGCGCACGCGCTTGTGCGACCGGACCGGCATTAGAGCATGCCTCCTCCGCGTTTGTGCCAAATTGATTTGGTTTGTCTATTAGCTACGCTATTCCAGATAATCTCTAGTCAATCGATCAATGACATGCGCTGCATATTCGGCCTAGTCGATCAGAAATAATAAGGTTTAGTAGACGGGTAAACAGGTAGTATCACCTGTTTACCCGTCTACCGGTCTAGCAGAGGGTAGCTATCGTACTCGCTCTATCCCCATCATCCTGGATCCTAGGTTAACGAGAATTCACGAATAACCAATCTATTCGCACTACTTCAAACGTTACCTAATATAGTACAAATGAACCGATCATTTGGATGATAAACCGGCATAGCAACTGGTTTGCGAGTTTGCGGCGGAGAATTCTGTAGCAACCGCGCATCTGCGTACAATTGCCTCCATTGGTTTTCCATCAACCCTCGGTGGAACGCCTGTAGGATAAACATTTTTATTCAACCCTGTTATTTCAAAATTTAAAGGAGAACAAGATGACAAGACATTCATTCTTCAAACCCCTCGGCCTGAGCTTGCTTGTTGGGCTACTGGTGCTGCTCGCAGGCTGTGCCCCAATTCAACCAGCCGCACCGGCTGCCGCGGCGACCGATACACCAGCGGCGACGACGGCCATGACCACAACCGGGACCATGACTTCGACCGAAGCCATGACCACAACCGGGACTATGACTTCGACTGAAGCCATGACCACAACCGGGACCATGACCGGCACCAAAATGATGACCGGCACCGAGACTGCGACTACGACCAAGGAAATGTCGGGCACCGAGGGGGTAACGATCCTCGTGTACAACAGCCCCAAGCTTGGTCCGATCTTGACGGATGACAAGGGCATGACCCTCTATATGTTCGACAAAGATGCAAAGGACAAGAGCAATTGTTCCGGTGGTTGTGTCAAAAACTGGCCGCTCCTCACGGCAGCGGATGAGGCCACCAAAGTAATGGGCGATGGTATCACAGGCAAATTTAGCGTCATCGATCGCAGTGATGGCACCTATCAGGTCGCGATCAATGGGATGCCACTCTATTATTATATCAAAGACACAAACTCGCATGATGAGACCGGCCAAGCGGTAGGCGATGTATGGTGGGTTGTAGGGCCGGATGGCAGCAAGATTACGAAACAGTAGGGCTAGCGATATCGCTCATTTATAAAAGCACTAGGACGATAGTGCTTCAGGCTTCGACGTGCGGTTCGAGAGCGGGTCGACTGAGCTCGCCGAAGACCTCGCCGAACGACAGCCGAACGTTGAAAGGCTGTAGAAGCCAACGACTAAAGGTCGTTGGAGGCGTCACGTAGACACTGTTTGTTCGTTGCCATAGAATAACAGCGATCACAGCCCCCCTTTTTAAAAAGGGGGGCTGTGATTCTTTTTGTACTGGCTTTGGACGCCTTTTTCAAACTAGATTAGACTTATGCGTACGCCAAAACGTAGGCACCCGATGGGTTCCCATGCTTGCTGCGCCTGTTGGATGGTGCACAGCGGGCGCAGCAAGCAGCGCCCTTACAAAATATTTCTCGATGCGTTCGTTCTATTTTGATTAAGGCGAGGAGCAAGCGATGCTCGAAAGATTTAGTGAGTACAAACCGCGCTCATTACGTAGCCTGATCGCGCGGCTAGGTTTGTGTGCGGTGCTGATTTTCGTGTGTAGCATTGACCAAGTGGCACAGGCGCAAGCGCAAGGCTGGGTTACCACCGGCGCCCTCAAAAACGCGCGTTATTGGCACACGGCCACGCTGCTGCCTACTGGAAAGATCCTGATCGCAGGCGGCTGTAGTGACCTATTTTGTGAAAAAGCCCTGACCAGCGTCGAGCTTTACGATCCGGCTACCGGCGTTTGGACAGCCACCGGGGCACTCAATACGGCGCGTGAACGCCACACCGCCACCCTGTTACCCAATGGAAAAGTTTTGATCACGGGCGGCAGCAGTTGCGATACAAGCTGCGTTGGTCAGGTGCGCGCCAGCGCGAATGACAAGGCCACGCTCATCCCATTCGGGCCGGATGCACCGCTCTTCCGCTATTTGGCCAGCGCCGAACTTTACGATCCCGTCAGCGGGGGGTGGACTTTCACCGGCGCGCTCAATACGGCGCGCGCCTATCACACGGCCACGTTGTTGGCGAATGGTCAGGTGCTCGTCGCCGGTGGGTTTGGCAACCATGATCTGCTCGCCAGCGCCGAGTTGTACAACCCGACCACTGGCTTTTGGACGACGACGGGTGCGCTTAACGCCGCACGTCTGGGTCACACCGCCACTTTATTGGCCGATGGCAGCGTGATTGTGGCCGGCGCTTATCTGACGAGCACAGAAATATACAGCCCAACCAGCGGCGTCTGGACGATTAGCAGTCCGCTCAACGTTGGGCGCGCCTATCACACGGCGACCTTGGTACCGGATGGCAAAGTGCTCGTCGTTGGGGGCGTTAGTGCAACCGACGGCTATTTGACCAGCAGCGAGCTTTACGACCCAATGAGTAGGAGTTGGACTGCCACAGGCCCGTTGGCTACGGCGCGCTTGGATCAATCGGCCACCCTGCTGCCAGATGGCAAAGTGCTCGTCGCCGGGGGCTATAATGATGCCGAGCGCTATGTAACTAGCAGTGAGCTTTACGATCCAGCCACCGGATTGTGGACCCCGGCCGGCACCTTAAACAGCGCGCGCGCCTATCATACGGCGACGCTGCTGCCCAGTGGTAAAATTCTGATTGCGGCTGGTGGGTACGACGCCCAATACCATGCGCTGAACAGCAGTGAACTGTATAATCCAGCGCATGGTGCACCAGCCATAACTAGCCCACGCCCCACCGCTGGCAGCCGGCAGACTGCCACTTTATTGGCCTCTGGCAAAGTTCTCTTCACCGGTGGCGAGAACCAGGCAGGTGCGATTAGCAATGCTGAACTTTACGACACAAGCCAAGCTATTTTTACAACGACCGGCAGGCTTACTTTTGCACGCTTCGACCACACAGCTACGCTGTTGCTCAATCGTTCTGTGCTTATAGCCGCTGGCAAAGACCAAACAGGCTTCCTGAATAGCAGTGAGCTTTATGATGAAGGGCGCGGCGTCTTTACCACTAGTGGCACGCTGCATACGACGCGTCGCTGGCACACCGCCACTTTGTTACCGAATAGCCGCGTTCTAGTCGTTGGTGGCGAAAATCAAACGGGTTTTCTGTCCAGCGCTGAAGTTTATGATACGGCGACTGGGCAATGGCTGACCACAGGCGCGCTTGGCACGGCCCGCGCCCGCCATACCGCAACGTTGCTACCCAACGGGCAATTACTCGTTGTGGGGGGAGAAAATCAGGCAGGTGCGTTAGCCAATGCCGAGCTTTACGACCTGACCAGTGACCTTTGGACGCCCACCAGTTCGCTCCAGAGCGCACGCACCAAGCACACGGCCACCTTGCTGCCCAACGGCAAAATTCTGGTTGCTGGCGGTCACAATGCCAGTGACTTTCTGAGCAGCAGCGAACTTTACGATCCAGCTACCGGCGTCTGGAACACCACCGGATTGCTCCACACCGCGCGCAGTGGTCACACCGCAGCATTATTAGCCAACGACCAGGTCCTAGTTAGCGGCGGCGAGAACCAGAACGGACCAGTCATCGACGCCGAACTTTACGATCCGGCCACCGGTGTCTGGAGCGTAACGGCTTCCCTCACCACCGCCCGCACCGACCAGACCGCCACCCTGTTGCCCACCGACAAAATTCTCATTGTTGGTGGCCGGAACCAAGCGAATTTTCTCAACAGCGCGGAACTGTATGACCCAGGGTTGGGTTTTGCTGAAAGTTGGCGACCGCGAATCAACATAGCGCCGATTTCACTTACCCTGGGTACACCGTTGTCACTCAGCGGCGAGCAGTTCCAGGGCAACTCGGAAGCATCGAGTGGCGCCCTCAACGGGTCGGCCACGAATTATCCATTGGTGCAACTACGGCGGCTGGATAACGATCAGGTGCGCTGGTTGCAACCCGATCCGGCGCGACCTTGGTCCAACGTTACTTTTTCTTCGCTGCCGCTCACCAACTTTCCAACCGGCCAGGCGCTGGTCACAACGTTCACAAATGGGATTCCCAGTGTGGCGCGCTTGCTCCAGGTTAGCAGCCAGTTGAGTCTCGGCGCATCGACGGCCCAGACCGCCACCCAAGGCATCGAACAGCCCTTTGCACCAGGCACATTCAGCGATCCGGGCGCAGTTGGCCCTTGGTCGATCAGTGTGGCATGGGGGGATGGCAGTGTTGCCACCCACTTTACCACCAGTGTTACAGGCGAGATAATCGCCCAGGCGCATATTTATGCGGCAACCGGCGTTTACAATGGTAACGTGACGGTTAGCGATAGTAACGGCGGCGTTACGACAAGTAGCTTTCCCGTTACGGTGCTGATGCCAACTGCACTCGATCCAGTGATTGAGCCGCAAGTCAAAAATTTCATCTTCTTGCCCTTGATTGCTGGGAGATAAGGCCAATCCAGAAAAATAAAAACGATATAGGGATCGAGACCTAACAGGTGGAAAAGACCCCACCGGTCAGGCGGGTGCCCTCTGGGCGCGATAAGCTCAGCCCGTATCCTTATTGATTTGGAATGGCCTAACATGCATGCAACGCACGGGTGACACCATCCCCCGACGTAGAAACTACCATTGACCCATGCGTTGCACTCCCCTGGAACCGATTTGGCGCATCCGGTACATGACGTATCTGAGCGATAAAATAAGTTTCTACAGTATGCCTACTTTCCCGAAAGTTCTATTTCAGGAAAGTAGGCATACTTTTTTGATTAGTACATCTGGGCGTAAATAATTATACAGATTATCTCACCGATAGCCAGTATGTTTAACTGTTTACTTATTTACGCCGCTCTGTATTAGGCTATAATTCTGATCAAACAAATGGCTATGCGCAGTGGCGCACGGGCTGTTTCTGGCGCTTAACCACAGGCACCTTCCTATGAATCAGGTTAACCGACGCTTTGAATCCAATTTCCAAAAATTCAAACTATAATCAATAGAAAACACAATGACATGCTGAAATTAATTCGGCGTTTATTCGACGCTCATCGCCTACAATAAGCTAATCTAATGCTCAAATTTACAATTTACAAATTCTAGGCTTTAGGCATAGGTAGTCATGCAGGGCTTAGGGATGCTGCTTACGCCTTGAGCGTTTTCACTACCCACGAATAAGGACAACACAGGCACAAGTCAGGGCAGTCTATCATTATCGAAGTAAGTACAAAGGCTTAAAACGTACACATCAAGTAGCGAGTTGTCAAGGATCATTGGCATGGTGCGTAGGGCCATCGCGAACTTTGCTTGCGCCTCAACCAAGACCTGACCGATGCGCTGCTCTGCCTACCGTGGATGCAACCAAACATAGGCGCAGCGCACCGGTCAGGTCTGAAGTTCGCGATGGCCCTGGCATGGTGTGTCGTCACGACGAGCAACTACTCATTTCATGCTTGACAGGACACTAGAGTACAGACGCCAATTCGCTATTTTACCCGATTCGTAACTATTCAGCCCTCGTGTAGACAGGTAAACACGTAGATAGGTAACATACCCTGTCTACGTGTTTACGTCCCATCTACTGATGGGCGTCTACCTAGCGTAACGCTCTACCTGAGTAGTTACCCCGATTCCTACCTATGTCAAACAACGAGGTCATTCAATGAAAACACAAAACAGTCAAGCTGTATGGGAAGCACCACAGGCAGTCGTTTATCGTCCCATCTCAGATCAATATCTACCCAAAACTGACAATAGTAATTACACAATTCTGATCGTCGACGACGACCAACCGACCCGTGAACTGATTGGCTTATACTTAAAAACTCTAGGCTATAACGTGCTCCTGGCAGAAAACGGCGCCAAAGCGTTGGAATTTGTAAAGCTGTATACCGTGGACATGGCCTTTTTGGATATCATGTTGCCGACGATGGATGGTCTTGCCGTCTGTGCCGCCATCAGTAAACTGGTGGAAATCCCCATCATTATGCTGACGATACTGAGCAAATTGGATTATACCGCTCGTGCTTTTCAACTCGGAGCAGATGGTTATATTACCAAACCGTTTAGATTAAGCACAGTAAAGATGCGCATTCAAAGTCTTTTACACAACGGTCTTGCTCTAGCATAGTTCAAGTCGCTATCGAACAAAATGCCGGCAACGATTGGCGGCCAAATGCCCTAGCCAGCAGTTGGCCGGTGCACGATTTTGCCGCTTGTTGTCGGGCTTATCAATACCCCCCCTCCTCGGCATTCCCCGCTCTACCCAAACGGGTGCATTTCAGTTTTAGGGTAGACCCGCGTGCATCGCACCGGCCAGGATCAGATTCGTGAGCGAGCAAGCGGTGGCCGGTGCAACGCACGCTCGTGGTGGCCGCAACTCACCCTAAAACTGATATACACCCTACCCAAACAGCGCGATTGTTTAACCAGGGGCAATGCGGTATCATGTAGATAATTTCCATTCAACTTATTCAGGAGATCATCAACATGAAAATCCCGGCATCCGCCTATTTTGCGCCACTTTTGTTGAATAAATTTTTCAACAGCGACCGGCAAACTTTACCCGAATCACTCCTGCCGCCCGTAGCTTCGACCAGCATTAGCGGTGCGCAGACTTTTCGGGGTATTCCGTTTCGCTTGGGTGTGCCTGCCGAACCCAATGTTATTTTGCTCGACAAATTGCCAATTGCCATTGATGTGGACCCGGTCCAGGCCACCTACGTGCTTTTCCTGCACGTCGTAGAAGACCGCAAGACAAATTATCAGGACGATTTCGCCGACGATACAATCGATGGCAACGAATTGGGCGACTTGGTGGCTATCTATACCCTGGAATATGCTGATGGCAGCCAGCATACCACGCCGATCCTGCGCCGCTTTGCCATTCAACAGGGCCATATTCGTTGGGGAGCTAGCCCTTTTGCGGCGATCCCTGCCACGCAACCAAGCGCCTTCCCCAGCGTAACCGAAGAACAAATTTTGGGGCGCGTCCCCCAAAACCACTACGGCGATGGCGAGACGCGCCATAATTCGGGCCGGGGTGGCAATAATCTCTGGCTCTACGCCCTGCCCAATCCGCAGCCCGAAAAACCTATTCAGCAGATTGTCTGTACACCACAACAAGAACAGGCGGTGATCTATGGCATCACAACCACCAATATAACCGAACATCCATTGCGTCCGGGTGTCCGCCAAAAATTACGGCTAACCTTGCCCGAAAATGTAAAACTGAACAAGTTGGGTGAGTTAGAAGAGGTTGCGATCGACCTGGGCGTTGTGATCTCGGCGCGGGCGGCACTTGACTACAATTTGGACCTTTGGCTGGGTTCGGAACCAAACGCGCAACCGGTTCAAGCCGAAAATGCCGTGATCGTCGAGTATAGCGCCCACCCGCAAGCCAAGTTGTACGTGGGTAACGGGTCGGATACGCCGATCGTCTATGACTTGACCCCACAATCATCTGCCGCCGAGATCATTGTTGTCAATCCAGCTTGGCGGCCCGTCACCGTGCGCGTCGTGGAGCAGGATTCACATCAGCCCGCCGCCGTGCGTATTCATTTTCATGGGCAGGCCGGTGAATATCTGCCCCCACGCGGCAATCATCGCAAGGTGAATCCTTTTTGGTTTGAAGATAATTATGGTGAATTCGTCAATAGTTTGAATCAATACGCCTATATTCGCGGCGAGTGTATCGTCGATCTGCCCCTGGGCGAAGTTTATGTCGAGATCACGCGCGGCTATGAAGTCACCCCGATCCGCACGCGTTTTACGGTGACAGCAGAGACCAATGAAATCACCTTTGAACTGGAAAAAGTGCTACATTGGCGCGAGCAGGGCTGGGTGACGGCC
>JBBREZ010000191.1:0-11730 GCA_038225095.1 Caldilineales bacterium | reverse complement strand
TTGGTCGGTGTAGGAACTGGCGTATCCGTGGCCGTTGGAGTCACGGTAGCCGTCGCTGTATCGGTCGCTGTATTAGTTGGTGTCGCCGTATGGGTGGGCATCGCTGTCGGCTGCGGAAAGACTAACACATAAGAAGAAATTTTCGCATCCAGTGGTTTCCCATTGGCATCCAGCGCCTGGCAAGTAATATATTGGACGCCGACCGTCACAAACTGGAGATCAAATGTCCACTTACCTTGGTCGTCCGCTTTGGTTGCGCCGACAACAGCCCCGCCAACGATGATCTGCACCTGGCTACCTGGTTTGCCGGTGCCGATCACTTGGACTTTATCATTCACCCTGGGCTGCGGCTGTAACACTACGCAAGACGGACGTTGCGGCGTTGGGGTGGCGGTGGGTGTCGCTGTATCCGTTGCTGTCGAAGTAGCGGTCGGCGTCCCTGTGGCCGTCGCGGTTGCCGTAGGTTCAGGTGTGCTGGTTGCCGTCGCGGTGACGGTTGGCGTAAAAGTAGAGGTGGCGGTGAGTGTCGGCGTAACTGTCGCTGTATCAATGGGTTCAGGCGTATTAGTCGCCGTTGGCTGCGGAGTGTTGGTAACTGTAGCCGTTGGCACAGACGTATTCGTTGGCGTAGACGTGGCGGTGGCGATCACGACTTGGGCTGAGGCGGCGGAAATGCTGCCGGGTTGCGTAGACAGCGCGCTGACCTCATGCTTGCCCGGTTGCTGAATTTTAATCGGTAATACCCAGTGACCATCAGGGGTAACCGTCGTGACCCCAGCTAACAAACCATCTAGTAAAATCTTAAGCGTAGTCCCCGGTTGACCTACACCGCGCAGCGTGATGGTGCCACTGATCAAGGTTGCCGAGATGGTTTCCGTGTTAATCGAGGGTGGGATTGGTGTAGCCGTGGCCGTCTCTGTGGCCGTTGGCAGCGGTGTATTTGTGTTCGTCGCTGTGGGTACAGGCGTATTCGTTGGCGTAGACGTTGCCACATTGATCATAACAGAACCACCGCTAGCCACCGTTGTCGTGCTCAGTGTTCGTACATCGATCTGATGCAGCCCAGGTTTAATCGAAACGGGTAGTTGCCAGATGCCATCCTTGCTAACCGTGGTAACGCTAAGGGGAACACTATCCACCAGAATTTGCAGCGTGGTGCTTGGTTGCCCCGAGCCGCGCAAGACAGTTTGGCCGGTTAATAAAGTGCCGGTCAGCGTTTTACTATCAATCACAGGTGCAATCGGGGTTACGGTGGGCATTGGTGTGCTTGTTGATGTCGCCGTAGGCGTCAGCGTAGCCGTGGCGGTTGGTGTCAACGTGGCGGTCGTCGTTGGTGTAACTGTCACCCTATTCGCTGTTGACAAGGGTGTGTTCGTGACTGTAACTGTAAGTGTCAAGGTCGCAGTAGGTGTTAATAGCGCAGTGACGGTCGGTGATAACGGCACAGCGGCCACCACGGTTACTGTAGGCGGATTGGTTACTGACATTGCCGCGGTCACTGTGGTCGGCGTAACAGTTGCAACTATCGTGGCCATGATCGGCGTTTGAATGGGCTCGGTTGCTGTAGCGGTGGGAACAACGACAGCCACGCTGAGCGGTGTGGCTGTCGCAATCACATCATCATGATCATTGACCGTTTGTAGGCTAATTGCGTGTTGGCCGGGCTGCTCAAAGGCAACCGTCAATGACCACTTGCCGTTTGCCTCAACCACCGTTTCCCCGGCCACTGTTTTATCAATTAGCACCTGAAGGGTTGAACTAGGTTCACCTGTACCATTTAGGGTAAGCTCACCCATGGTAAGCTTACCCTGCAATTGGCTCAGATCAAGCGACGGTGAACGGACTTCTACGGCCGGTACAGCCACCGTCATGGTGACGGGTTCGCTCGCCGCCAATACGCTACCCGCCGGATTGACTGCCTGCACCTGGACTTGATGCTCGCCAGCAACCATCAGTTTAGCCGTATAGGTCCATGTCCCGGCTTGGGAAACCTGCGTTTGGGTCAGCACCTTGCGATCGATGACAATTTGCAAGGTGCTGCTGGGCGCACCGGTGCCATGTAGCATGACTTCACCAGCCCTGAATTGAGCGCCGGTGATGGGTGCGATCAAATCGGGGCGCGTTATTGTCGCAATGCCGGTATAAGTTGGCACCACCGTTGCGACGGTGACCGTTTGAGTCGGTTTATTTTGGCAACTACGGACAACCAATAGAACGATAAAAACAACGATGAGCAGTAATATAATAACAAATTTTGAAGCATCAAAACGTCGAATAGATTTGGGGCTGCGCGGTCTTTGCATGGTGATTAGCTAGCCTCTTGTGTTTTTTTGGCCAGCTTCCTGGCTTGGGCAATCCATGATGCCGGATCGATGACCTGCTGCGGTTCCGGACAAATAATTTCGGTAATGCGCTTTGAAGGCAACTGCGCCAGTTGCGAAAACGTGTGAATGCCAGTCGCGTGTAGACGCTGAGCAAAGGTGTGATCAATCCCTTTGATACGTTCAAATTCATCATTTTTTTGTGCAGAGACGGAGCCATTGTCATCGCCGCCGGTCGCCGTTCCAGACAGTTGGGCGACCTGATCTTGCAATCGGCTGATTTCACGGCGGGCATTTTCTAGATCAAGCCGCCAACGCCGCTCATCATCCAAGCTCGCATTTAGATCTCGGCGCCAAAATCGCCAATCAATCAACCATTCAACTAACCAACCAATGATCAGGCCGGCGACAAGAGCCATCCAAAATAGCATAATGTGCCCCTTTCTTCAATTAAATATCCAACTTTTGTATCTATCAGGTAGCTCGGTAGGTTTCGGAGCGACTTTAACGGCTGAGGTTGCGCTATAAGATTGTATCAAATGGCGTAGACAAGGCTTTTTTGTAAGCAACGCGCTGCCCAAGCATGTCAAATTCTTTTATAGCCCCTATTATACGTTGGAAATCGGTGGAACCACAACCATGCAGGGAATAAAATATAAGAAATAAAATTATTTTGATGACCTTCTTGTACCATAGTTTTATGAATTGCTCAAGTGTCGTTATAATGCTTGCTGTGATGTACATTTTTCGGTCTCTTGGTGGGTTGCCCACGCTCAGCGCATGAGCAAATTTCGGCGGGAACACTGTAGGGTTTCTATGTCAACGAATCCGTTGCCCATTATTTTGAGCATTCCGCATGGTGGTCTGGCCGCGCCACCGGAAGTAGCCGACAGTCTGGCGATCAATGCCACCACCATCTATAACGAATGCGACCTGTGGGCTGAGCAACTGTATGATTTTCAACATCCAGACCTGGTGTCTTTCATCCCGGCTGGCTATAGCGCAGGCAGCCTAGCGAGTGTGTCTATGCCCATCGCCCGCGTCTTAATCGACGCCAACCGCGATCCCGCTGATTTAAACAACCCAGATGGCCCGGTCAAAACCATGACCAGCTACGGTCAAGCCGTCTATCGAAATGGCATCAGTTCAGATTTGCAACGTCAGCTGCTGGATACATACTGGCAACCCTATCATCAGGCCTTAGAAACGGCACTGCAAACCCATGCCGGGCAAGTAAAACTTTTTTTGGATTGCCATAACATGGCACAGCATGGCCCTACGGCTTATGATTTCCCCGGTGCGGTGCGCCCTTTCATCTGCTTGGCCAATTTTGGTGACGACAATGGTGAGCCAACCGGGCAGAATAAGCAAACTATCTGTTCAGGAAAACTACTATGCGAAGCTAGAGCGTTAGCTGAAACACTGTTTGCCGACCTCACCCTGCTCGAGCCAGTACACGGCGAAGAAGTACCAATTGTGGCGCTTAACTGGCCGTTTGCAGGCGGTTACATCGTGCAGCGCTACAGCCGCCTTACCCTACCTTCGATTATGATCGAGATCAACCGCGGCTTATTTGTCGGCGACCAAACGACGGATACACGGATCGCAGCGCCTAATCTTGCGCGCATTGCCCAAATTCGCCAACGACTTTATCAATGGGCAGTATATGTTTCTGGATTGATATAAAGTTTTATCGTGAGTATTATTTTGACTACACGAAGGATTTAATGGCTATTCTTAAAACTGATATCTTTAAACAGACCGCAACCGGCGAGACGTTGCTTGGCTATGTCGGCGCCGATCTGGTGATCTACAAAATTCACTTGGCGGAAGATCAACCGATTGGCCGCGTTGATGTGCAGGGCCATGTCTTCCGTAACCTGACACACGACGAGCGTGAGTTAGGCACCTTCACCCCAGAGGGAACGGTGCGCAGCCACGGCTTGTTTGAAGGTGGCGAATTAGGCTGGGTGGACGAGGATGGGGTTGTCGTGCAGGGTGGGTTGATCATGGGCGAAGAAGAGGTGGGGCGCGTCGATGGCCCCCAACCAATTGCCGCGGCCGCCGCCCTGTTACTGCTCTTCCTGCCCGAAGAAAGCGAAGCCAATAAACGCGCCGAGATCAAGGAAGGTCGTCGATAGGCAGGCAAGTCACATGCCTTGTCTACCTGTTTACCGAGCCGAGACCATTAATTTCCAGCCTAGTTAGTATAAGCTACTTTTTTTATGCCTTTCATTGAAACCGAACGCTTAAAATTTCACTATCGCACGCATGGGCAAGCCGATGGGTTACCGATGTTGTTGATACATGGCAGTTTTGCCAGCAGCCGTTGGTGGGAGCCGCTGTTTGCCGTTTTGCCCGACGAAATATTGGCGATTGCTCCTGATCTGCGCGGTTGTGGACAAAGTGAAAAAACCGAGCATGGCTATACCATAGAAGAACAGGCAGAAGACCTCTGGGCCTTTGTGCAGGTGCTGGATTGGCACAATTTTGACCTGATTGGCCATGCCAGCGGTGGCGCCATTGCGATCGAGTTCGCCCTCAATCATCCGGCCCGGCTCAATACGCTCACCCTGGTCGATAGTGCCCCCATCGAAGGCGTCTTTACCCCCATCGATACCTTGCTGGTCTTGGCGCAGATGAAGACCGATCTGGCCTTGTTGCGCCAGGCTTTGGCCTTGTTGATGCCAAACTTTCCACTCGATCCGCCAGAAAACGCTGCATTCTTTGCGGCCTTGGTCGCCGATGCCCAACAAATGGCGCCAGCAGCTTTTACGGCTATGGCAGAAAGTTTGGGACAGTGGAATCGCTTTGCCGAGGCGAAATATGTAACGTTGCCCACCCTCATTATCGGCGGCGATCAAGATCAGATTGTTGGGCGCGATGCCATGACACGCACATTAATTGCGATTCCTGGTGCTAGCAACCTAGAAATTTTGCCCAACGTAGGTCATAGCCCACTGATCGAAGCGCCCCTGGCATTAGCAGAACGCATCATTGATTTTATTTCTGAAGATTTCGCTGGCTTCGCCGAAGTACGTAATACCGGATTTTGACACATCCTATTTGCCCTGCTATAGTGTTTTGCACAAACGTTTGCGTAACGTTACTTGCTCCGTGGCGCAGGGCACGGCAGCCGAAGCCTAACGAGCACAGATGTTGATCCCTTGCGCGAGGTAGAAATTGTACGCACGTTTCATGGTCGCCAAGTGGATGGGATGATTGTCTCTTGCAGTCGGGTGGGCAATCGTTAAGCCAAATGGTAGATGAAACCGGCGTGCCGATGGTCTTGATCAACCCTCATCTTGATCAACCCTCATCTTGATGTCACACAGCTTTTAGATCTACCCTTAACGACGCTGCGTTCAACGTAATCAAGCGACCCACACAAACTGGGCAGGTGCGTGCCGGCAATTCAACCTAGGCGAGAAAAACTATGCAACGACAAATCCAATATACAAGCGAAAATATTCTGATTCGTCCGACGCCCAATCCGAGCGATCCGGACCAACTCCTCGCGATCACGCCGGACAGCGCGGGCTGGGATTATATTTCGTTTCAACTGCGCCGCTTAGTACAAGGGCAAAGCTGGTCGTTCGCCACCGGTGAAAATGAACTGGCGCTGGTCAATTTGAATGGACGTTATAGCGTCCATTCAAACCGTGGCGAATGGAGCGGGATCGGCGGTCGCCAAAATGTTTTTAGCAGCGCCGCCCATGCGCTGTACCTGCCGCGCCGCACTACGTTCACCGTCACAGCCGAAGAAGCAGGCGAATTTGTCGTCACTTGGGTGCCTACGGATGAGGATCATGCGCCGTGGCTGATCAAACCGGAAGATGTACTAATCTCGATTCGTGGCGGCGACAATGCCAGCCGCCAAATTAACGATCTGCTGCCGCCTGGGTCACCGGTGCATCGCCTGGTGCTGGTGGAAGTCTACACACCGAGCGGCAATTGGAGCAGCTATCCGGGGCACAAGCATGATGTCCATATGGTGGACGAGCAAGGCAAACTTGTCGAAGCGGATTTGGAAGAGGTCTATTTTTACAAGCTGGATAAGCCCGAAGGTTATGCCTATCAACGCGTCTATACCGATGCCCATTCACCTTTACAGCAGGCTGGTTATGGGATCGATGCGCTGGTGCGTGCACAAGATAATGATGCGGTGCTCGTGCCAGAAGGCTATCATCCTGTCACAAGTGCGCCGGGTTATACCACTTATTACTTGAATGTGCTGGCCGGCAGTGCGCAAAGCCTGGCCAATCAGGACGATCCTGAATTTGCCTGGGTGAAGCAGACGTATACCAACATCGATCCACGCCTACCTTTATATACGAATCCAGCCAAAGAGAAACCCCAAAACGGTAATAACCCGATGAAAAGGAATTTTTCTAGCTTTGATGCCAACGAAGCTCTGAAAACGTTACAAGTAGATCAACGGCTGCGTTGGGAAATTGACTTCGATCCTATAGCATCTACACCTTTTTTCCAGGAGCGTCTCAGTCGCCTCAAACAGTTCGATCTACTCAGTTCGGAGCGAGCCAAAGAGCTGCTGATTGACGCCTTTTGTGAAGAAGCCATTCAGCGTCATCAAGGTCTCAAAATCTGGAAGGCTGCACCATTGCAAAGTCCCGAACTCGTCGGTATGGTAGACTACTTATTGGCCCCCAATAAAGCTTATCTCAGTACGCCTTTATTGTGTGTAGTCGAAGCGAAAAAGGATGACTTTGAACAGGGTCTAGCACAATGTCTAGTAGGGATGCAAGCCTGCCAGTGGAACAATCGTCAGGCTGGTAAGGCAATTGATGTGTATGGTATTGTGAGCAACGGCGAGGTTTGGAAATTCTATAAGCTGAACGTTGCTAGGCAGGTTTATGAAAGCCTGCCTTACTCACTTAGTGCTCCCAACGATGTACTGGGGATTTTGGACTATGTCTTCACCCAATGCGAACAAAATCTCTGACCAGCCATTCTGGGATGCGATTGATCAACTCAATGAATCTCAACATGCGGTGGTGCTCAAGCAACGCCATCCATAAATTCACGCAACACTTGTCACCAAAAGGGTATGAACATGCCAGATCCAATAGCCCGTCAATATGACTCCATGCACATGGGTCGCTCATCGATTGACCTCTACAGCAACGATGTGGGCGCGCCCTTTGTCAATATCACCAGCTTTGCCGCGTATGTCGGCGGTTCGCCCACCAACATTAGCGTGGGGATCCACCGCCTAGGCTTGAAAAGCGCGATTATTACGGGCGTAGGGTACGATCCGGTAGGCGATTTTATTTTGAATTTTCTCAACAACGAAGGGGTAGACACCCAATATACGGTGCGCAAGCAGGGCAAGCGGAGTAGTGCAGTCCTGCTTGGCATCGAACCGCCCGACAAGTTTCCGCTGGTCTTCTATCGCGACAATTGTGCCGACATCGAATTGACCATTGATGACGTATTGGCCGCGCCGGTAGCCGACAGCAAAGTCTTTCAATTTGCGGGCACGAATTTATCCAAGGAACCAAGCCGCAGCGCCAGCATGTTTGGCGCGCAAATAGCCAAGCAAGCGGGCACAGAAGTGGTACTCGATGTGGACTTCCGCCCTGATCAGTGGCACGATCAACGCGCCTTTGGGGTTGTCGTGCGTTCCGTGCTGCCGCTAGTCGACATCGTGATTGGCACCAAAGATGAGATCAACGCCGTGATGCTGGCCGACGCCAGCCAGATGCAATTGACCCATTCGCAGATTTCCGACACCAAAGTCGCCGGCGATACGGAACGCGCTATCGATTTTATGCTGACGCAAGGCCCCAAGGCCGTGATCGAGAAAATCGGCCCCGAGGGCGCGCGCATTCACTTGCCTAGCGGCGAAAAGATCGAAGCCCCCGGCTACCCCGTCGAAATTTACAATATTCTGGGAGCGGGTGATGCCTTTGGTGCGGGCTTCCTCTATGGCCACATCAACGGCTGGGACTGGCGCAAGTCGGCCCGGCTGGGCAATGCGTGTGGAGCCATTGTGGTCACCAAGCATGGCTGCGCCAATTTCATGCCGACGCTTGCTGAGGTGATGGCGTTTGTGGATGGAAGGGGAGGGTTGGAGTAATAAGTAATGGGTAATAAGTAATGAACAGCGTGCAGCACTGGTGCATTCACAATTAATGATTACTTGTTACCGATTACTTATTCATATATTTTTTCCATTTGAGGTACAAAGGAGAATTCAAATGTTCAAAACACCAAAGTGGTATGCTTTAGGCTTGATCGGCGCCCTGATCTTGGGTATGATCATTGTTGCCTGTGTCGGACCGGCTCCCGCACCTAGCTCGGCGTCCAGCGCGCCAGCCCCAGCCGCCCAGACAACGCGGAATTTGCATTTTATCGTGGTCAGCCACGGCCAACCGTCAGATCCGTTCTGGTCGGTGGTGCAAAAGGGTGTCGCCCAGGCGGGTAAAGACATGGGCGTCCAGGTTGAATATCAGGCACCAGATAAGTTCGACATGGTGGCGATGGCGCAGTTGATTGACGCCGCCGTCGCCACCAAACCAGATGGGTTGGTCGTCTCTGTACCGGACGCCACCGCGCTGAGCAAATCGATCAAGGCCGCCATCGCGGCTGGTATTCCGGTCATTTCCATGAACTCTGGCAGTGATGTTGCCAAGGAGCTGGGTGTGCTCAACCATGTCGGCCAGACCGAGTACGAAGCGGGTCTAGGGGGCGGCGAGCGAATGGCCGCCGCAGGCGCCAAGAAAGCGCTCTGTGTCAATCAGGAAGTCGGCAACGCCGCCCTTGACCAGCGCTGCAAAGGCTTTACCGATGCGATGACCAAAGCAGGTGGCACGGTGACCGTTATCCCCGTCCAGTTGTCTGACCCAACCGCTGCCCAACAGGCGATGGCCGCAGCCCTGAGCGCCGACCCGGCGATTGATAGCATTTTGACCCTGGGCCCCACCGGCGCCGCCCCAGCCTTGAAAGCGTTGACCGATGCCAATCAACTGGGCAAGATCAAGCTGGCAACGTTTGACCTGTCGCCCGAAGTGTTGGATGCGGTCGAAAAAGGCAACATGCTCTTTGCCATCGATCAGCAGCAATACCTGCAAGGCTACCTGCCCATCGTGATGTTGACGCTCTACAAAGAGAATCTGAACACGATTGCCAACCCAATCATCATGACCGGCCCCGGCTTCGTCACCAAAGACAATGCCGCCCGCGTCAAGGAATTGTCGAAGGCTGGCACGCGGTAGGAAGACAGGAAAGCGAGGAGTGAAGGATAGATACCAAAATTATTTTCTATCCTTCACTCCTCGTTATCGGTGGATTTTTTTTGACTATGCGAATAAATATTGTGATTAAATTCATTGATTATCATGGAACTGACCCCATCCCTCGCCTAAAGTGGGAGAGAGCCGTCACGGGACAAAACGAGTCACGTTGTTTGTCCATGATGGCGCTTTCGGGAGCCCCTTGGGCGCGGGTGGGGTTCCTGACCTATCATTTTTCATCACAGTTGCAAAGGAAGAGCGCACATGTTTAAAACACCCAAATGGTATGCGTGCGGATTAATCGGCGCAATCCTGCTCGGCATGATCATTGTTGCCTGTGTTGGACCAGCCCCTGCGCCCAGCTCGGCAGCGACCACCCAGGCCCCGGCAGCGCAGACAAAGCGCAATCTCCACTTTATTGTCGTCACACACGGCCAACCGTCGGATCCCTACTGGTCGGTGGTGCAAAAGGGCGTTGCGCAGGCGGGTAAAGATATGGGCGTTCAGGTTGAATATCAAGCGCCCACCAAATTTGATATGGTGGCGATGGCGCAGTTGATCGACGCCGCCGTCGCGTCTAAGCCCGATGGGTTAGTGGTCTCGATCCCCGATGTCAACGCATTGGGCAAATCGATCAAGGCGGCGATTGCGGCGGGCATTCCGGTCATCTCGATCGATTCGGGCAGTGATGTCGCAAAAGACCTGGGCGTGCTCAATCACGTTGGGCAGACCGAATACGAAGCGGGCTTTGGCGGGGGGGAGCAGATGACTGCCGCAGGCGCCAAGAAAGCGCTTTGTGTCAACCAGGAAGTTGGCAACGCCGCCCTCGATCTGCGCTGCAAAGGCTTCACCGATGCGCTCGCCAAAACGGGTGCCATGGTGACCATTGTCCCCGTCCAGTTGTCTGACCCGACCGGCGCGCAACAAGCGATTGCGGCCGCCCTGAGCGCCGACCCGGCCATCGACAGCATTATGACGCTCGGCCCCACCGGCGCCGCCCCGGCCATGAATGCGCTCACGGCGAGCGGCCAGTTGGGCAAGGTCAAGTTGGCAACCTTTGACCTATCGCCCGAAGTGTTGGATGCGATCGAAAAGGGCGACATGCTCTTTGCGATTGATTCTCAGCAGTACATGCAGGGCTACCTGCCCATTGTGATGCTGACCTTGTACAAAGAAAATTTGAACACGATTGCCAACCCGATCATCATGACCGGTCCCGGTTTTGTGACCAAAGACAACGCGGCGCGCATCAAAGATCTGGCGAAGGCTGGCACACGGTAGGAAGATAGGGAGACAAGGAGACACGAGACAAGTCGTGTCTCCTTGTCTCCCTGTCTTAATTTAGGAGAACACTATGACCGCAACTCAAACCACCATATCGAACGTCAGTGACGAACGCATCCGGCGCATGAGTCCCTTCAAACGCTTGCTCGGACGCCCAGAATTGGGCGCAATCGCGGGTTCGATCATTGTCTGGCTTTTCTTTGCCAGTGTCGCCGGACGGAGCGGTTTTGTGAGTCCCGCGGGCACCGCTACGTATTTGCAAGTTGCTTCGGAATTGGGCATTCTGGCAATCGCCGTCTCCTTGCTGATGATTGCCGGCGAGTTCGATCTTTCGGTTGGTTCGATCATCGGCGCCAGCGGCATGTTGATGACGATTTTATCGGTGACCTATGGCTTTAACATCTGGCTGGCGATTCTCGCCGCGCTGATCTTTGCCATGCTGATCGGTTTTTTCAATGGCTATCTGGTGATCAAAACCGGTTTGCCTTCGTTTATTGTTACCCTGGGCACACTTTTCATTTTTCGCGGCATCACGATTGGCGTAACCCGCCTGATCACCGGGCGCACGCAGGTGGGTGGGCTCAATGAAGTGCGAGGGTATCCTTTGGCCCACGCCCTTTTTGCCAGCGATATTACCGTGGGCGGCGGCCATTTTTCCGTTTCGATTCTCTGGTGGTTGGGGTTGGCGGCGCTGGCAACCTGGGTGCTTTTGCGCACGACCTTTGGCAATTGGATTTTTGGCGTGGGTGGTGATCCCAACGCCTCACGTAACGTTGGCGTACCCGTCGCACGCGTCAAGATTACGCTCTTTATGATGACGGCGGTCGCCGCGACGCTGATCGCCATTATCCAAGCCGTTGCGTTTTCTG